>NZLH01000162.1 GCA_002694155.1 Pusillimonas sp.
AGATAGTTTCTTTTTAAGGTAGCGAGTCTCTCGCTCCCCCCAAAGAACTCTGAAGGGATCAATCGTGCCTGTATTAACGAAAATGAAAACTGGCTCATCTGTTGAATCAGCTTCAATAACGTCATCCACCAGCTGATAAGCTTCAGAGACTGTAAATGGGTCATTGGCAGTTACATACTGGCCAAGCGTTACTCCACTGGTGGAAAGCGTGGAAAGAATGTCAATATGGGCTGATAGAAGGAATCCCCAATTCGGCTGCTTTGCAATAGAGTCTGCATGCAGGTACGCCATCGTCAAGGTCGAGGTTGGGTTTTCTACCTTAATCAATTTTGGTCGCGGCTCTGAACAGAAAGAAGTGCAAATCGCGGCAATGCCCACGCCTTCGAATGCTCTACCCTTAGAAAAATCGAGCACAGAAGATAAGCGATTTACGGTTTTAGCTCGCAGAGCTGCACCATACGGGGCGGCAAGCCACTTATTTGGGCTAACGAGGGAAATCCTCCCTTTCCGCCGACAGATTTGAAGTGATCGTTCAATGAATGGAATGTAAAGGTCCCAATTCCCTTTTGCGCACGAATACGATCGCGCCAAGTAGTCACGGTATTCTGGATCAATGCGGGACATTGTTTCTGAGTCAACAAATGGCGGATTGGCGATGACTGCGTCAAAGCCGCCATCATGCCGATCAAAAACCTCAGGGAACTTTAGTGCCCAATGCAACTGCCTTGGTACCCCGCTATTCCGAGGGCCAATGGAAAAAGCTTGTTCTACCAAATGCCTTATTGATAACAATGCATCAATCTGCCCGCCTACAGCGTGATCTGCCTCGCTAGCCAATATTGCGATGTGAGATTCGAGCGCACGCGGCTTTTTTATTGCAAAGACGGCTGCAACCAATGCGTCCGCAATCTGATCCGAAACCTTGAGTTTTGCCTGAGTCTCTTCGTTAATGCTGGCTATTGCTTCCACATCGTGGATGTCGCGTATGGGAATTGCCCGTAGGCGCAAACGAAGCTCTATGGCCTCTCGCACCGCACGCTCAATGTTCTGACCGAACAAGCGTTGCTGACCTTTCCCGGTTGGCGTCATCGAGAGTTCGGTGAGTTGATCGAGCCGGTGGATGCCCAATAAGCTGTCGCCGCAGCGCAAGTTATGGTCGAGGAAGCCAAATGGGCGCCCCTTGGCCAGCGTCACCAACCAGATCGAAAGTTTGGCGAGTTCGACTGCCAGTGGGTTCAAATCGACGCCGTACAAGCAACGCTCGGCAATGAGGCGGCGTGCGATCACCGTGCGTGCTTCGCTGTCACGGGGCAGAAGCTCCTTGGCAGCTCCTGTTTCCAGAACGTCACCATCCACGCTCACTATTTTTCCCAAGGCTTCGACCTGTGACCACGCCTCGACGAGGCGATCAGACAGCCAGCGGCAGACTTGCACCAGGAAGGCACCCGAGCCCATGGCTGGGTCGCAAATCTTGAGGTCGAGTAGCTCAGCGGGTGATTTCAATACCCACTGCTCACGTGGCGTGCCTTCTGCCGGGCCGACATAGGCCACTGGCGTGAGCGTCTCGGCAACGATCGCTTCGGTCAGCGATTTCGGGGTGTAGTGGGTGCCGGTTTCGCGTCGGTCAGAACCGGTGGTTACGATGAAAGCGCCAGCGGGATAGACCAGTGGATAGCCCCATGGGTCGGTACGCAGCAGATGTGCATAGGGTTTGACGCGATCGCGCAGCTTGGTGTCGCCCTGGCAAGCAGTCAGCAGGCGATCGGCCAGGGTGTCGTCGACGGGTTTGGCCAGATCATTGCGCACCCGGCTGGCAGAACTGCCAGAGCGCTCTTGCAGTAACTCAGCCAATCGCGCGGCACCATCCAAGCGTGCCGAATCCAGCTCGGCCAGTTTGATCCACGGCGTCTTGGCGCTCTTGGTGGCATCCAGTTCCAGCGTGACTTCATCGGTGCGTTTGACGGTGCGTTCGAGCAGACCCTCGTACACGTAGCCGATCTGTTCGACATCCAGCGCACGATACGAAAGTGTGCGGCCTTGGAATTGCTGAATGGCCTCTAGTAACAGCAGCACTGTGCGGTTGTCAATGGGCAGTGGCTTGGCTGCATCGCTGCGCCAATTAGAGCCTTTGGCGCGGCCTTCGAGGAAGGGGAAGCGGTCGGGATCGAAGAGAGAACCGCCTAAGGCTGGCAGACGCAGGTTCTCGTGCTCAATACCGCCAAACACAGCGCGGAAAATTGCCAATAAGCGCGACCAGGCATCCCAGCGGCGTTCAAGGATTTCTTCGGATTCCTTGCGCAATTGCATGCGCAAGGTGGAGAGCGCGTAGTTGGCTTCGTAGCGCTCGTCGCCCATCAGCAGCAGACCGCGCTCCTCGGCGGAGAGCAGGAACACCAAGCGCATCATCACCGTCAGCGCGGCCTCATACAGCTCGGATTCTTTGACGTCGTGCAGGAGTTCTCGATCGCGATCTTGGTCAGCTTTGTCGAGGGTCTGAATCAATACCTCGACGGCGCGGCGTACTTGCTCGCCGAGGGCGTCGGTGACTTCGTCCTGGAACTTCAAGGAGCGATCAAACAGTGCGGGCAGTTGTTCGGCTTCATCTACAAAGAAGCGACGAATGCCGAGCAGATGCACGAAGGCCTGCAGGGTGATCGGCTCTTGGCTCCAGATGCGGGCATACCAACTGGCAAAGGTGGTGACCGCACCGACTGGAGCATCCACCAGCATCCAGCGCTCGCCATTGGTCACCAAGCCGAGGCGGCAGCCCAGCGCGCGGCACAGCGCGACCATGCGATCTGCGGGTGTGGCGGCCCAGCCGTCTTGCTTCAGGGTGGTATCGAGATCGACATCCTGCGCATAGGTCTGGATCAGCAGCAGCGGTTTGTTGGCGCGTTGCTCATCAATCACGGAAAGATCGGGCGACAGCGTCACACCGTGTTCTGGCAAGTTGGCCTGCAGATTAGCGGCGCACCAATCGGTGCGCTTGAGAACGTCGCCTTTTCCGTCTTCATCGAATTCGAGACCACGCGACAGCACCTCGTCGATCCACGCCACGTGCAACTCGGCAAACTGGGCGTCTTCCAGCTCCAGTGCTTCGCGCCACTCCTCGTAGGCTTGGCGCAGACGTTTGCGCTTGATGGCATCGAGTTCTTCCAGCCCTTGTGGAAAGGCCTCCTTCAGAACGGGAACTGCGAGGAAGGGGCCGGAGATCTCGATCAGCGACAGCCAATCATCATGCACGCTGGGAGCACTCATGCGGCACCTCCCTGAACGGCAGAGGCAGGCACCAGAAGGATGACAGCGACCGGGAAGGTGCGGTCGTTGAGTTTGGCGTAGCGGGACTCAATGGCTTCAGCCTCCTGCTGACGCTCGGCGGGAATGCGGGCAAGACGCGCTTCCAGTGCGGCGGCGTCGCGCCTGAGCTGGGTTCGTTCGTCTTCGGTGAACAGGGAAAGCTGCGCTGGCTGCTGATCTTTCTTCAGCTCAAGGTGAATGGCTTTTTCTAGCTCATCAAGCACGGTGTCGATGTCGGCCATTTCCTGCCGCTTACGGGATTGGAGTGTGTTGGTCAAGAACTTGAGCCGGTCTTTTGAACGGGCGTCGACTGCCAGCAGGATGGCGCTCTGTGCGCGGTCGAAACGGACGCGGATGGCATCGAATAGGGAATCTGCGACTGTCAATGGCGTGGCCTGATCCAGCCATTGCTGGACTTTGGTGACACCTTCCTCACGACGGAATGATCTGTCGCCCAGATAACCTCCGGACATGGTCAGCTCTTCGTGGAGACGATGATGGTTGCCGCCAGTGACGACCAGCCGCGAGATGATGACCACTGCAGGGCCATCAATCAATGCGTCCGGCACCGAGCGAACCGTGACTCGGTGCAGCTTCTTCACGTCGTCTTGCGCCCATACCTCGGCGCGTAGCAAGCGCAGGCACATCTGCACCAGTCGGTGATTCAGATGAACCAGCACTACATCATCCCGCCCTTTGGCAACGGTATGGTCAAAGGTGACGGGTCGAATTTGCAGCGTGTGGGGGTGCCGCAAGCCTTCTAGGCAACGCGCCCACGAGCCCGACAGCGCAGGCATTTTGAATGCTGAGCCCGCTGGAGCATTAGCCAAGTTGAAAGGTTCGAGCGGTGGGCGGTCTGCTAACGCAAGGCCGGTCTTAACCGCCATGAGGATGTGCTCTGGCGTGAGGTGAAAATCGTGCTGAGTGCTGAGTAGCCGTTCGTGCAACTTTGCGACCCGATCTTTCAGCTCTCGCTCGGCGCGTACGAAACGTCTGACCTTAGCGCTCCTAGCTTCTGCGAGGCGGGTATCGAGGTCTTTGAGTGAGCCTTCGATCAACCCCGACATCTGCGGTGCGATGACCGGATTGACGCTTCCCATATCCGCCCGCATAGATTCGAGTTTACGCAGCGCCCGGATGATATCGTCGCCATGACCGCCAATAGTTGCTGTGCCTTGTTCTCCACCATCAACGGGGTGCCAGATCAAGACTTCCTTCTGGCGCTGACCGTGCCGGTCGATACGACCGTTGCGCTGCTCCATCACATTGGGGTTGTAAGGGATCTCCAGATGGATGAGGCAGTTACAGTGGTTCTGCAAGTCGATACCTTCCGACGCGGCATCGGTGGCCAGCAGAATGCGCACCGCTGAATCCTTGGGCGAGGTCTGGAAGGCCGCTTTGACTTTCTCGCGCTCATCCTGCGCCATGCCACCGTGAAGGATGGCCAGTCGATCGCCACCAAAATCGTGGCTGGCCAAGATCTCGTGCATCCACTGGTGGGTAGTGCGGTATTCCGTGAACAAGATGACCCGACGATCATTCCACTGACCGTCGGTCTTGAGGTTGGCCTTGAGCCAGTCGAGGATTGCCTTGGCTTTGGCATCGACTTGATTCCTAGCCGTCTGCGCCCACGAACGCAGTTCGTTCAGCATCTGTTGCTGGTCTGCTGTCAGCGGTTGCGCCCGACGTGAGGCTTCCTCTACGGCCTCTGACTGGGCGTTTTCGACTTCCTGATCGTTGGCGTAGTCTTCTTCGACCCGCAGGATGGCTTTGCGCAAGATGCGGTCGGCCATCGCATCCTTTTCCTTGCGTTGGCCACCATTGGCCAGACTGGCAATGTGCTTCTCAAGCGTGGATGCGAACGCGGCGGGAGAGGAGAAAAGACGCTTCTTGAGCAGCTGATTGACGAACGACGTTCCGAACGCATTACCGACCTTTTCGGCATCCTGCTCGCGGCTCGCGCAGTAATCATTCAGTTTCTGGTGAATTGCGCGCTCTTGTGTGGAGTACTGAACCTGCAACGCCTGTAGCTTACGTTGTGCGTAAAGTTGTTTTCCTTCAGCATCGACCAAATCACTCTTGAGGCGGCGGATCATCACCTGGTTCAACTGCTTTTCATCGGGCAGAATATTTCGGGCGAAACGCTGGTCGTCCAGCAACTCCAGCAGCGATGTGAAGGATTCGCTATAGCCGTTGTGTGGGGTGGCCGTCAGAAACAGGCGATGTTGGAAATGCGGACTGATGGAACGAATGAAGCGTGTGCGTTGGCTCTCCAGCGCGTAGTTCGCACCGGCGGCGGGGGCAATGTTATGTGCTTCATCGACGACCAGCATGTCAAATTTGCGTGGATAGCTGGTATGTGCGGGCAAGACGTCGCGCATGGCGCGCAGTCCTTCGCCGCTCTTGACCCAGTCCATGGACGCGATCAGGCGTGGATGAGATGTCCACGGATTGGCATGGATGCCGCGATCTCGGCGCAGCTGCTTGATGTAGTTCGTGTCGACAACCCGGAAATCAAGGCCAAACTTTTCCAGCATCTCGACGCGCCACTTCTCTTGCAACGATGCCGGACAGATAATCAGGACGGTACGGGCACGGTGCCGCAGCAACATCTCCTGGATGACGAGACCTGCCTCAATGGTCTTGCCCAAGCCGACGTCGTCAGCGATGAGCAGATTGACGCGCGCCATATCGATGGCACGCACCAGTGGATCAAGCTGGAAGTCTTCGATACTGACACCACTCCGGAACGGCGCTTGCAGGAAACCTCTGTCTGCATTGGTGGCTGCACCCCAGCGCACTGCATTGAGAAAGGCTTCCAGGGTGTTGGAGTCATCCTGACCGGTAATTGAGGGTAGCCCCGCTCGTTCGATGATTTGCGCTCCGGGCTCAATCTCCCAGATAACTTCGAGTTCCTCGCCCAAGGCATCCTCATCAATGGATGAAAGGGTCACGGCATTCTGTTGGGCAGACGTCGTTGTCAGCTTAGATGAAGAGACCTCGGCAACGACCCACTGACGTCGCCTGACCTCCACCAACTGCCCAGGCTCTGGGCGGGCTTGGTAAGTCTGGCTATTCTGTGCGCTCTGAGTTTCCATGTCGACGACCGGTTTCCTGTTCTGTAAGTTCAATGCGCCGCGGAAGATATTCGGGACGGCATTTATCTGGTGACGGCTGTGACCCAATCGCGGTAAGATGGGAAATAATGCTACGAGCGATTGCGCGACCCAGGTCGACAGGAACTGCGTTGCCAATGAGACGCCCCAGTACCTTAAAGCTCACCTCACAGCCATCGGGAATAAAGACGTAATCCCTCGGGAAGCTCTGGATAATGGCTGCCTCTCTCAATGTGATCGCTCGATCCTGTTCAGGATGCCCAAATCGGCCATTCCCAAACCCATAACACTGCGTAGTCATAGTAGGGGCAGGCTTGTCCCATTCCATACGACCATAGACGCCTGAATACGTCCTACCGCTTTCTGCGCGATGGCAATCGGCAATGAGATGCTCCGGCCAGTCACGCCATGTACCGCCCGGCCTTGAAGCCCTGATACGCTTCAGGTTTTTCTCCGAAAGCGTAGATGAAACATGCAGTTTGTCTCTCGGTGCTGCCTCGCCTGCCCTCAACGACCGTAAACGGCCAATGGCCTGCCGCACAGTTTTTGGCTTCTTCAGTGTAGGTTTGATCATCGTGATCTCACCATGCCTGGAAGCCAACAGAACCATCCGTCGCCGAGTCTGTGGCACGCCATATTGAGAGCTATCGACAACATCAGACCAGACCTTGTAACCGAGTCGCTTTAACGTATCGACGAAGTCGTGAAACACCTCATGCTTGGCAACGCTCGGGACGTTTTCCATCGTGATGACATCTGGACGGGTACCCTCTGCCAAGCGAGCGAACTGATACAAGAGTCCCCATTTCCCATCCCTGCCATCCAGTTCGTAGCGTTGAGCATAGGTGGAGAAAGGCTGGCAAGGGGCGCACCCAGCAAGAATTTTCAGATCGGCATCGCCAAACAGCACCTTCAACTCAGCAGTGGTGACCTTGCTGATGTCTCGCTCTATAAACTTGGCGCTATTGTTGGCCTCGTAAGGAAAGCGGCAAGCAGGGTCCATATCAATGCCAGCAACGACAGGTACGCCCTCTAGCACGAAACCATGAGTCAGCCCACCAACTCCACAGAACAAATCAACGCAAGCAATTTTCGTCATTTCAACAAACCTTTTTTCGTTTCGACCGCAGGGTGAAGCGATCTAAACTCGTCGATAGCAAGGAAACCATTCTTTGCGTTGACCTTCTCTTTCTGCTGTACCACCAGAGCGCACCCACTCATCGACTTTCTCTGACTTGGACTGCCAAAATCGACAGACACCAGCGATATGACGTAACACGAGGTTCTATCAAAAGTCGGAATTAGAGAATGATACAAACGGTTTCATATTTTATCGGGATTAAATAATTTAAAGCAATGCAGTAGGATCAAGCATCATTGTGACCGACGGCTCACCGAAGTGTCCTGGCTTTCGTGGAGGCTGATTGGTTTAATTAAGTTAGATCTTGTTCGACAACCTTCTCAGTCAGTTGTCGGCAATAGTTTTCCTCAGCTTCAGCCGGTGGAATATACCCGATAGGTCGCTAACAGGCGATGATAGTTAAGCCAGAATACCCACTCAAGCGTGGCCAGCTCCGCTGTGAGCGACCAAGCTATCGATTTGCAGTGGCTGAGCTAAGGGTCATACAGCGCATGTTCTAATGCATTGAGCACCCAATCAGTATGCATAGACCGCTCTTCGATTAAACGAATATAGCCCACGCATGAACGGCAACCTCAACCAGGCCGATACCGCTGACGCTTACTCTTAATTAATTCTTCATAATCCGCATTAATGTCCCCCGCCCGCTCTACTCTGGCCCTGCCGTCAAAAAGCTTTTTGTAGACCGCCATCAGCTGGGGATGTTTACTAGCCTCTTGGATCATTTCATGCCCAAGCAGGGAAGCCGCTTCAGACCCCTTGGGACACTCAGAATATCTGTGTACAAGCGACTGGAATGCAGAGATTAAATGCTGTTCCTCTTGTGTGAAGCCATTTGACTCAGCCGCCTTGTGACCCAAGAGCACCTTGACATCATTTTGAATGGCTACCTGTTCAGAAAAATGGTCTGTACTTTCCACCTGCCTGGCATATTCGACCAGGTGTTCGGCTCGCCTGAGGATCTTGGCAAACCCTACATGTAAAGCATCAATTTGGGTATAACGAGATATTTTTCCAGCCGCATAAATCTGCCCTTCATACTTTGAAAAAATTTCAACATGTGAAAGTACGCCCGTCCAACCAAAAAAGCTTTTGAGCTGATGGAAAGAGAAACCGATTGATTTTCCAGAAAATTTTGGCCCATCTGTCAGTGCGAAACAAACGCCACGTACTGCACCGCTAGTCCTTGACTTTTTCCATATAATCTCTAACCCACAGTTTTTTGCAAAGAGCTGCAAGTGCGCTGGTTTGGCAATACCTTGCCCTTTTGCCTGTCTCATGACCTCTGCTACTGCAGTTTGAGTCAACAACTTAGGGGGGACAATCACTTGGTCAGTTTCAAATAATCCAGTGCTATGCGGCTGTAATTGCCGGCCACCCAAATCAGTAGCTTTATTTCGCCATCGACTACGGTTGTAGCCTTCTTTTAGAGTGGGATCTCGACTAGCATTTTCCAGGACAAACTGCACATCGCCGCGAACTGCGGCCGCTTGGACTTGCTTTTGCAATGGCAAATGCCCTGCTCTCCAACGCTCTGCTAATTCATAGTCGCCGGTTTCATACAAAACTGCATCGGCAATTTTCTGGGCGACTGAATAGCGCCAATCCCGAAGGTCTTGATGGTTTGTTGGTTTTAAGCCCGCAGCTTTTCTAACCAAAGGTCGTTGTTCGAACATTATGCGATCCCGCATTACAAAGTCCCCACAATTACCTATCGCGTGTATTAACCGGATCGGATAACTCATGTGTGCATGACCATTTTGGTTGGCGTCATCGGCCACATGGACTGCCGCAAAAACAGGAACGGCATCGCCCATTCGATGGCGCACATCATCCGCCAAATCCACAACAAGCTTATTGCGGCCTTCAACGCTCAACTGCCTTGGTAAAGCAACATCAAAATGCGCCATTTGCCTACTGTTGCTCTGTCGGCCTGCAGAGCGCTCTGCTTCTGCGCCAATGGCTCTTATGTCTAGGGCTTGGGATGGCAAATTTGGTGGTGCTGAAATGTGTATAAAAACCACCCGTTCGTCATCACTTCTATCTAGGCCAAAGTCATAAAGCAATTTGCCCGTCGAAGACAAAGGTGACTTATGAGCTCCTGCTCGATTGCTATATTTCAAACTGAAGTGATACTGAGATGCACTCGCTGGCGCTCGACGCACGCGAGGGACCTTGACGCTGCTACTTTTGCTTTTGCTACTACTATTCTCACGCGAAGCTGCGCATGCGATATGACGACGGCGCTTGCCTTCCTGCTCTTGTCGAATAAGCTTTATAGCGTCAGTGACATTTAAAGACATACCGAGCCTTTACATAAAACCCAAAAAAAGCCCTCTCGCTGTTAGCGGGAGGCTGATGCCAAGACATGATCTCTTCATTGCTGGATCAGACGCACCAGCCACAAACTTGGTGATCAAGTTTTTATGAGTGCTAAGTGCGCCCTCTAGGGACTACCCAATCCCAGAAAAGACTCTTTTATGATTGAGCGTTGCCATGTGGGCCGGCACTATTCACTGATCGCACTAGCTGCGCCAGTTCGTCTAGAAAGTCGGTAAGAGCTTCTAGGTCTTGCTCTCTTGGATGCTCGCTGTTTAGCCAACTTAGCAGCATGCGAGCAGCTTGATGATCGGCCCGCACCCACTCGATCAGGTACCCACCTAAAACGATTTTGGCGCGGGTGTCTTGCTGTCGCTGACGAGCTTGAGCTCGCTGCAAGGCGGCTCGAGCGGCGGCTATTTGTTCTTGGATAGATTTACGGGACATGGTTATCCGCTCCATTCAATATAAGGTGAATCGAGTATGAGCTGAGAAAGTAAATTGGGCATCCTTGTAATGGGTTGAAATAGGTGGGTGGTGCTCTTATCTGTGGCCAAAAGTATGGGGGGGCCGCGAGGGCGGTACTGAACAAAACAGGACCTGGTAAGAAAGTTGTTTTTGCTGAAAAAAAATGGCGTATGCACAGTGCTTTCTCCTGTGATTGTGAATGAGGGAAGTGCTTTATACGTGCATCCTCCACCTGCCCATCAATCAGCCACCGGCAAGGGACTTGATTTGATGAAACTGTTGCGAGGGGCTCAATGACAACGTAGCGTCTCGTGGCAGATATCAAGCGCACTGCTCTATCAAGCTCCCTGGTGGAGTACTTAACAGTTTTGGCAGAACTATCTTTGCAGGGGAGCACATGAGGGTCGATTACCTCATGTTCAACATCAACGTTCACACCGCGCGCGCCGGTGGTACGGAGGTTTCGAATGTCGTGAATCAGGGAAGCGCAAGGAGCTTGCAGGTACTGGTCATAGGCTTCAGAGTTGTGCTTTATTTGCGCACCCCCTGATTCTGCCTCTAGCTTCGTGCAATGAGCCTTATCGGCTAAATTTGCCCTTCTGACCGCCAAGGCTCCAAAAGACGCGTGACGACGGCTGGCCGGCATCAGGTTCACTTCGCTATCAAGCTCGCGCACAGCGTAAATGACGCTTTTTCTAATGTCATTTTCACCACTGAGGGCCTGAAGGTTGATTGCATTACCTTCAACTTCGAAGCCAACCCCAAACCCACCGCATACACGAAGATTTCGCAACTTGTAAGTCAAAGAAGCGTATGCGGCTCGGAGGCGCTGAACATAAGCGTCAAGCTCATGCTGACTGCGAAAGGCGATACAGCCGTGCTGGTGAAGCTGATCTGTTTCAGTATGCGCTTGAAATACCCAAAAGCCACCTAGGCGGTTTGAAACGTCTTTGCGAGGCAATGCAGATCTTTGAATATCAAGCAGGATCTGAGCGCCGACTGCTCCGTCCGGACTACCCGCAAGGCCCCACCAATGCCACCGGCGACCAAGTGAAGGGCGGGCAGTTTCAGGCAAAATGATGGTTTGAAAGCAGACTATCCACCCCGCGCGCTGAAGCTCTATAAGCGATTCAGCATAACGACTAGCTTGTCTGTCTACATCTATTTTTTTACGCCGTAGATCTGCTTTTACAAAGTCCACACGATAGGCTGCTCCTATGTTGGACAAATGCTGATTCTTCTTTTTCGCAGCATTCTGTCGTGCCAAGCGGGCTGCGCTGGCTGCTGTCCGTTCCGCGGCGCG
>NZLH01000163.1 GCA_002694155.1 Pusillimonas sp.
GTTCAAAAGCAGAAGCGCAGCCAGATTTCATGTTTGGACTGATTCAGTCAGGGGCGTTAAAAAGAATATTTATTCAAACAGCACCAGCGCAGAACAAGAATTTACTGGCGGCTTAACGGCGTTTAATTCTGACGGGTACACCATAGTTCATGATTCAAATATTAATTCTATTAATGAGAGCGGTGCGAGTATAGTGGCGTGGAATTGGAAGGCTGGTGGCACTGCGGCGAGCAATGGTAACGGCAGCATTACTAGCAGCGTGTCAGCAAACACGGAAGCTGGATTTAGTGTGGTTGGGTACACTGGAACAGGAGCAAACGCCACAGTCGGTCACGGTTTAGGCGCGGCTCCTGATTTTGTAATTGTGAAAAACCGTGATCGCAGCGCCGACTGGCGCATTTACCACCAAAACCTTACAGGTGATGCAAAGGTTTTGACTTTTACGACAAACATTGAAGGGGATAACGCCGCGACCTTCAATTCCACAAGGCCGACAGGCACGGTCTTTAGCGTTGGGACAAGCGACAACACCAACAAATTGAACGAGAATATGATCGCTCTATGTTTCCATAGCGTTGAAGGCTACAGCGAATTTGGCAGCTACACCGGCAACAATAGCAGCGCTGGGCCGTTTGTTTATACAGGCTTCCGTCCCGCTTTTCTTCTGATTAAACGGATTGATGTATCATCCGACTGGGTTATGGTGGATACAGCGCGTGACCCGGTCAACGATTTTGCAAACTTCTTATACCCAAATCTATTGAATGATGAAGATACCGACGTGGCAACTGATTACTTTGACGCTTTAAGCAACGGCTTCAAACTCAGAAATACTTGGACGGCAATCAACGCATCAAATGGTACATATATTTATATGGCCTTTGCTGAGCAGCCTTTCAAATATGCCAACGCACGATGAGGGGATAGTTAGCTATGCCACTTACAAAATTACAGTTTAGGCCGGGAATAAACCAAGAGGTTACCTCGTACTCTAACGAAGGTGGCTGGAGAGACTGTGATAAAATCCGCTTTCGGATGGGTTACCCAGAAAAGCTAGGCGGTTGGGAAAAGTTATCGTCATCAACGTATCTTGGCTCTGCTCGTGCGCTACATAACTGGATAGCTCTTGACGGCTCAGACTATCTTGGAGTTGGCACACATCTCAAATATTACATCGAAGAAGGTGGTGGATTTAATGACATTACACCTCTGCGTGTAACCACTAGTGCTGGTGATGTAACTTTTGCCGCTACAAATGGCAGCGCCACGATCACTGTTACAGATACAGCGCACGGCGCTGTTGAGGGCGACTTTGTTACGTTTTCTGGCGCGGCGTCTCTGGGTGGATTGATCACTGCCACAATCTTGAATGCAGAACATCAGATATCCAGCATCGTCAATGTTAACAGTTATACGATCACAGCGAGTGTGGCAGCTAATTCTAGTGACACAAGCAATGGTGGTTCTAGCGTCATTGGCGCATATCAAATTAACACAGGTCTCGATACTTCAGTTGGCGGCACGGGTTGGGGTGCTGGTTTATACGGCGGTGTGGCAGCGGGTGCGTTAGAGACAACGATTAACGAAGGCGGAGAGTTCTCTAGTTCTGACACCACGCTCACCGTGACAAGTGGCACAGGCATTGCCACCAATGACCTGATATTGATTGACAACGAAATACTGAAAGTCACCAACGTCGCCACTAACGATCTCACTGTGACACGCGCACAATCAGGCACAGAAGCCGCTGCTCACGACAATGGCGCTACTGTGACCCTAATATCTGGCAATGCGAGTGCAGCTAACGATTATTTTGGCTGGGGTGAAGCAGCGTCTGGCGGCCTAACAACCACGACACAGATACGCCTGTGGTCACATGATAACTTTGGTGAAGATCTGCTTATCAACCCACGAGATAGCAACATCTACTATTGGGATCGCACAAACAACCTATCTAGCCGTGCTGTTGAACTATCTACACGCAGCGGCACAAAAACGAGTGTCCCGCAGAAGGCAAAACAGGTTCTTGTGTCCGATCAGGACAGGCACGTTATCGTATTTGGGGCAGATGGTTTGGGGGGAAGTTCAAGCGCCACACAGGGTGATGGGGTGCAAGACCCCCTGCTAATACGTTTTTCTAGTCAAGAAAATCCAATAGATTTCTTCCCGACATCCACTAATACTGCTGGTGATTTGCGACTCGGCTCTGGCTCTACCTTTGTTCAGGCAGTAGAGACAAAGCGTGAGATACTTGTTTGGACGGATACAGCGTTATTTTCCATGCAGTTTATTGGGCCACCGTTTACCTTTGGTCTATCTCAGCTTGCCTCTAACATCACAATCATGGGTCCAAACGCAGCAGTTTCTACAGAGGATGTTGTGTATTGGATGGGAATAGATAACTTCTATGTATATTCTGGCCGCACACAACAACTGCCATGCACTGTAAAAGAAAAGGTATTTGGAAACTTTAACAGAGCGCAATCTGATAAAGTTGCATCGGGAATAAATTCAGAGTTCAGTGAGATATTCTGGTTCTATCCCTCTGCTAATGCTTCGGATAATGACAGATACGTTGTGTACAATTATCTAGAGCAGATTTGGTACTTTGGAACTCTGGCAAGAACGGCATGGCTAGATCGTGGGACACGGGCAAATCCCATGGCTGCTGGCAGTCAATACATATTCAATCACGAGATTGGGTTTGATGATGATGGGTCAGCTATGACTTCGTTTATTGAGTCTGCTGGCATTGATATAGGTGATGGAGATAAGTTTACTTATATCAGGAGAGTAATACCTGACCTGTCATTCATAGGTTCTACAAATCTTAGCAGCCCACAAGCAGTTTTCACCATAAAGTCCAGAAGATTCCCCGGCGCTACATTCGACAACACAGATTCCGGCACGGCTATTGGATCTGTATCAGGCGACGTAGAGACATTTACAGAGCAGCTACATTTAAGATCTAGGGGCAGGGCATTTGCATTGAGGGTGGAAAGTACGGCAGTGGGGACCAAATGGAAGTTGGGAAGCCCACGAGTTGATTCTCGCGCAGATGGGAGACAATAATGGCTCAAGTTCAAATACCCCCACCCAGACTGCCAGAAGCGCCGCAGCAATACGATGTTGCATACATGGCTGATTTGCTTCGTGCCTTAGAGACGTTTATCGCACAAGAGAGAACGCCCGGTGAAATGAGGGCAACAAAGATCACGTTGACAGATTTGCCCACTAGCTCTAGCGGCTTAGAGGTTGGTGCATTGTTCAATGACAGCGGAACTGTCAAAATTGTAACGTAAAGTTACAGGTAACTTTCACATGTGGGGACAATCATTACTCATCATGTCAAACAAAAAGTTACAAAATAAGAGTAAATATGCTCAGTATGATATGGATGGCGATGGGATTGTCACCGATGAAGAGCTTGAGCATGCTAAAGAAATAAAAGAAACAGAGAGAGATCTTAGGAAAAGCCTAGCACAGTTAAGAATGGCTAGATTCACCTTGATAGGTATGGGGCTTTTCACGGCTGCCATGTTTACCCCGTGGGTCTCGGTAGAAAGAATACAGGCGCTTTCAGAAATTTCATCTCTATTCTACATCAGTGGTGCTGGCATTGTTGGTGCTTACATGGGAACCACAGCATGGATAGCCAAGAAGTAACACAGGGAGATCTGTAGGGATGCGGGGCAAGCACGGAATACCTGCATCCCTACAGTCACAAATAAGCAGGAGAAGAAGTAATGTTGCAGGCGTTAATCGGGCCGGTTACGGGCCTTCTAGACAAATTTATAGAGGACAAGGACCAGAAAGCAAAGCTGGCTCACGAAATAGCGACCATGGCCGAAAAGCAGATGCACGAAGCCAACATGGGTCAGATAGAGATCAATAAGGCAGAGGCGCAGCATAGGTCTATATTCGTTGCAGGGTGGCGTCCATTTCTTGGCTGGTGCCTTTCTTTCGCTATGGCATGGCATTTTGTTCTCGCCCCTGTCACAATGTTTATATGTTCATACTTAGGGATAGAGATACCAGAGCTACCGACTTTTGATATGGACAGCCTGATGACTGTTTTGTTGGGCATGTTGGGTCTTGGCGGCCTCAGGACTGTAGAAAAGGTAAAAGGGATCACAAAGTAATGCCAGAACCGGGTATAGGGAGGCCGGATGAACGAGTAGCTGCTGTTCAGGCAGCTATGCCGCGAGAATCAGGCACTGGTCAAATAACAGGCTCGGCTCCTGTGGGGTCTGCGTCATACATGGGTGGTGGCTCAGATCTTACTGATGTTATTACTCAGTTGCGCACCCCAACAATGAGTAGGTTGCAAGGGCAATACGGGGCCACTGGCGGATTAGAAGACATTCTGACTAAAGAGCAATTCTTTGCTCAGAATCAAATGACCCTCGCCAATCCTTATGGCATCCAAGGGATTTTCACAAGGAAGGCGGGGTTCGATCCGTCTAAGATTGATTATTCCGGTCTTATGAATGAAAAGACCAGACGGGGCCTCATGGATTTGGCGTATGACAGGTATCTTAATCCATTTGCGAAGACCAACATCTTTGGCGATGAGGTGTTCGGCAACCCAGAGACAGGCGAGGTCAGATCTGGCCTTGATTCATTTGGAAGCCCCAAAGAAACGTATCTGGGCGATGTGGTCGATGTTCCTGTGCCTAAGAGCAAGGCAAGGGGCCTTGCAGAAATGATTCCCGGCGGCATCGGGCTTTTGATTAAGATGCTTCCTGAGGAAAAGAGAAAGATGATTGAGGCCAGAATGCTTCCCGGCGGCATTCCTACAGCGGCTCAAGGTAGAGCAGAGTACGAAGCAAGTAAGCCCAAAGGAAGTTTTCTTGAAAACTTTAGGAAGATGGGGAGGGGCGAGTGAACATAGACAAGTTGAGGACAGAGATTGCAGAGGACGAAGGCTGCAAATACGAAATCTATTTAGATCACCTCCACCTACCAACTTTTGGAATTGGCCACCTAATTACCAAGGATGATGAGGAGTACGGTCAGCCTGTTGGCACGGTGATTGAGCAGGAAAGAGTGCAGAAAGTGTTTAACCTTGACATGGCTGTGACCGTAGACGAGTGCAAAGTTCTATATCCAGACTTTGACGATTTACCCGAGGACTGTCAGCATATCATCTGCAACATGATGTTTAATATGGGAAGACCTCGTCTCTCCAAATTCAAGGGTATGAAGGCTGGCGTTGATGCAAGGGATTGGAACAGGGCCGCCGACGAGATGGTCGATTCCAGATGGTACACACAAGTCCCAAATCGTGCTAGAAGATTAGTAAGCAGAATGCGGGCGCTATCGGAGTAGGAGACTGGCATGGCTTTACCACTATTGTTGGGACTGGGTGGATCGGCGTTAGGCGCAGGTCTGGGCTATGGCGCACTTTTAGGCGGCGCTGTGGGGTCTGGCCTTGGATCTCTTGCTCAGGGCGATGATCTTGGCACAGCCATAAGCACAGGCATGATGTCTTACTTTGGTGGCAAGGCGCTTGGTGGATTGTTTGGCGGTGGGGCTAACGCTGCCGCTTCTGGGGTGATGCCAGACGCAGCAGGCATCGGGGCAGATGTGGCCTCTGGCAGGGCTTTGGCAAAAGATCTTGCCGTTATGCCCGGCAATATTACTAGTTCAGGGGTATCAGCGGGGGTTCCTTCTTCTGCCGCGTCCACAACATCAAGTGGTTTGGGTGGCCTCAAGGGGGCGCTTTCTGACCCAACAAAGGGAATGTCGTTTAAAGAAGCGTTGCCGTATGCTGGTTCTGCCGCAGTTCTTGGGGGGCTATCAGCGCCAAAACTTCCAGAAATGAAGAAAAAAGAATATCCAGACATACCGGAAAATCTGGGTGAAAAGAGAGATATGAAAAGCCCTCTATCTGGCTATAGGCCCGGACTTGACCCAGAGTTCAGGTATTTTGCAGAGGGCGGTGAGGTGCAGCGGCCAAATGATAAACAGATTATCAGCGATGCTGTGGACGCTATACAAGGCACTCACCCTGACCCTAAAAGGGCGCTGGGACTATTTGTTGCTACATATGGCGACGAAGCTCTAAAAGATTTGGTCGCTCGTGTCCGTAGCGGCGAGTTTGAAGAAAACGCACAGGTTACAGAGGGTATGGTTGAGGGCGTAGGTGATGGCATGGATGATATGATTCCGGCCACGCTTGAGGGAGAGCAGGATGTTGTTCTGTCTGACGGAGAGTTTATCGTTCCGGCTGATGTTGTAAGTGGTCTTGGCAACGGGTCAACCGATGCTGGAGCAGAATCTCTATATGACATGATGGACAGAGTCAGAGAGATGAGAACAGGCATGACGGAGCAGCCTGATCAGGTGCCGCAGGGTATGATGCTCCCAGCATGATGATTACAGCGGTCCCTATTGAGGGAGTGGACATTGTCTGGGAAGATGCAAAAAAGGTTCTTCATAAGTCGGTAGAAACATCGGCTGGCAAGTTTGAGGTTGAAGATTTAAGACAAGAGTTGAAGGCAGGACTGTTAGTGCTTTGGCTGGTAATGGATGGGAGTGAGGTTTTGGCAGCTTTGACCAGCAGAGTCATAGAATATCCCGGCAGAAGGGCGATGGCTTTAGATTGGGTTGGCGGGAAGCGCATGAGCAAGTGGCTGCCTTTGGTTCTAAATACTTTACAGAGATACGCCACAGACTGTGGCTGCAAGCACATAGAAGGCTATGGGAGAAAAGCGTGGGGCAGAATCCTACAGAAGTATGGATGGCAGCCTGAATATATAGCGTACAGGATGGAGTTAAATAATGGGTAAGGGCAGGTCATCGGCTCCAGCAGAGCAGACCATCACACAAACAAATCTTCCGCCATATATCGAACCCTATGTCAAAAGAATACTTAATAGGGGAGAGGGCATTTCCAATCAGCCATACGAGGCTTACGAAGGCCAGCGTATAGCTGAGGACGCCGCAGATGTTACCGCAAGCAGGGATAGAGCAAGGCAAATTGCTGGCTCTGGTATCGAAGGGCTTGCTGAAGCCATGTCTAGGGCTGAAGCAGGGGCTGGATTCGATGCTGGCAAATTTGACGCCGCCACTGCTGGTGAATACATGTCGCCATTTATGCAAAAGGTGGTAGATGTCCAAAAAGAAAGGGCAATTCTGGACGCGCAGAGGGCGGGGGCAGATAGAGCCGCGCAAGCTGTGCAAGCTGGGGCATTCGGTGGCAGTAGAGCCGCAATTCAAGAGGGCCTCGCGGATGAGGCGCTTAGTAGGCAGCTTGCAGAAATACAGGCATCGGGGCAGCAACAGGCATTTGAACAGGCACAGCAACAGTTTGAGCGAGATAGATCAGCACGAGCGGACGCAGAGAGGATAGGTCTAGGCGCGGCGGAACTTCTGGCTGGATTGGGCGGTCAGGGGAGAGCCAGCGATATAGAGAGCGCCAAGCTCTTGGAGACCATAGGCAAAGATATAGAGGCCAAAGATCAAGCTGGCATAGATATGGCTTATGAAGACTTTATTCGTCAGAGAGACTTTGACAAAGAGCAGTTGATGTTCTTGTCGGCTCTGGCAAGGGGCATCCCTGTAACTCCATCAACAGAGCTTCAAAAGTTCCAGAACGTCAATCCGTTGCAACAACTTCTTGGGACAGGAATAGCCGGTCTTGGCTTGTATAAAGGGATACAGGGCCTATGAACATAATTGACATTCAAGATCAGCTTAAAAATTTTTCAGAACAACAGCTTGTTTCTGAAATGCAGTCGCCTACAGGTTCAGCGCCACAGTTTCTTGTTCTTAGCGAGATTAAGCGTCGTAAGCGTGTCCGCGACGACTTTATGAAGCGTGAGGCCGCGCAACAGCCTACGGTGGCACAAGAGGCTGTCGCTTCTGCTGGCGTTCCTCAGAGTGGGATTGCGGGAATGGCAGAGGCCATGGCCCCAAGAAGTCTAGACGCTCAACAAAACATGAGGTCTGGCGGCCTTGTGCAGTTTGGCAGAGAGATACAAAGGGGCCTTGCCGAGAAGGCGCAAAATGAACAAATAGAACCATTTCTAGACGAAGTAGAACAGATGGCTCAGACAGAGTTCGGTGTTGATTCTGCTTCATTTGGCCCTAGCATGAGTCCCATGCCAACTAATATTAGGCCCATGACTCCCTCTGCTGGGCTGGCCTCTCTCAGTCCCTTTGGTGCCACGAAGACAGGCGGTAAGGGCGGGGCGATGCTGGGCATGAACCGGATGGCCACCCTACGCGCTCAATCTAATCCTGTTACAGAGCTTCAGGTCATACCGAAAAGTACCATGGCACAAAAGTATGATGAGGGTGGTGTTGTAAGGGCTGCCAATGGGCTTCCACTCGGCTTGCGCCAGAACAACCCCGGCAACATACGCCCCGGCGCTGGCTTCATAGGTGAGACGGGTCAAAGTGGCGGCTATGCTGAATTTGGCTCAGAAGAAGAGGGTTTGCGCGCTCTTGCCAGACTTCTTGGCACATACAGTGATAAATACGGAATCAACACTCTTCGTGGCCTGACATCAAGATACGCCCCAAGATCTGACAACAAAGAGAGTTTTGACAACTACGTTTCGTACTTGAGCGACCGTCTTGGCATGGATCCTGATCAAGAGTTTGATCTAAAATCAATGAGAGGCGAACTGATCCCTGCTATTGTTGGCTTTGAACAGGGCCGCGAGTTTGGGGACAGATATTCTGATGACCAGATAAGTCGCGCTATTACAGCGGCCGGAACAGATGACGAGGCCGCAGTTAGGAATGCTCTTTTTGGCGTCAATCCTCGCGAGGTTAGCACCACCCAGCCTGAGTCGCCGTCTTTATATGAAAGTCGTTCCCCCGGCAGGGGTTCCACCAAGATACAAACTCCTGCGCCTGAAGCAGCGGCATTTTCTGGCTACCCAAGCCAAAGGGGCATCACTGCTCTGCCTGCCGGAGACACATCTGATGGAACTCCATCTGAGGCTGAGATACGCGCAAGAGCGGATCAGATGAAACGGGACGCGGGATTGGGAGAGTACAAAACCATCGTTCCTAATTTGGGTGGCAGCGGCGTAGTCATACAGGATATAGGTGACGTTGCTGAGGCAGCCGAAAGGAACGCTCAAACAGCACAAAGCCAAGTCATCACATCTGCTGAACAGGGCGTTGCTCCCGCTCAACTAGCTGATCTGGCTGATGACGCTGGGGAGGCTGTAGAAAAAGCAGCTATAGTTCAGGCGCAGCAAAAAGATATACAAGCAAACAATGCGAAAGAAGCTGCTAAGACAAAAATGCGACAAGCAGAGGCTGCAAAGACAAAAGAGGCAGAGCTTAGAGATATAGCTGAAGACGCTCCACCATCTGTTGCGGCTGGACTTTTGCAAGAAGCAGACGCCCTCGCCGCCGAGGCCGCTCAATTAACAGAGCAAGCTGGTCAGGATAACACTGAGGGGGCTGCGCTAGAAGCGGCTGCTACTGAGCAAAGAGAAAGTAAAAAGCCCAATCCCGGAACCGCAGAGGTCGCTCCCCAAACAGAGTCTTCTGAGGTTGAGAGGGGAGAGGGTGATGATGAGACAGCCGCCGACTCAGATGAGCCGAATGTCACTTTCTCTAATAGGTCTGAATCCGATGGAGCGCCTTCGTCGCTTCAGCAAGAGATCCTTGACCTACAGAAAAGGCTGGAGAGGGACAGGGACACAGATAAGTATCTGGCGCTGGCTCAAGCTGGCCTTGCTCTGATGTCATCGACAAACCCAACTCTTCTTGGTGCTGCGGGTGAGGCTGGCATCAGTGGCCTACAGGCGTATCGTGAAGCTCAGGATCGCTACGCCGAAGGCGTTGTGGACCTCATCAATGCTAGAGCGAAGTTGGCCAAGGGGGATGATGGTCTGGGCGCGTTTAAGGGCGATGCCGGGAATGCTGTGACTCGTCTTGGTCAAATAGAAAGGGCTTTGGGGGGCGCAGACGGGATGACTCTCACTGATGAAGAGAGAACAAGACTTCTGCAAGAGAGACGGTTCTTACAAAGAATTGTGGGAGTTCCTGAATACACCACCGGAGCAACACCCGCTGCTCCTGCCAGCTAACGGAGTATTGGCATGGGCGTCATATACGCTACTAGCAAAAGGTCCGGCAAAACCTACTCCGTATCTATAGCTGGCAACAATCCAACACCGGCAGAACAGGCTGAGATCAATTCATACATTGATCAGGTAGAGGGCGTGGCTACAACCCAAGCCCCTCTCGTGGACTCTGAGTCAGGTGGGGGCAATCTCATAGACTTTGGACAGGGCTTTGCCAGTGGCTTTGGCAGGGGCTTTGCTGACATACCCGGCGGTCTGGCTTCACTGCTTGCTGCCGGCCTGTCCTATGTGCCGGGTGATCAGGGCGAAGAAGAGATAGAAGCCTTTGGTCAGGGCGTCACAGATGCTGCCAGATCCGGCATCGATTACCTCATAGGAACCCCAGACAACAGCGTAGCCAGCAAATCCGGTCAGGCTCTAGGCTCTCTTGGATCATTCTTGGTGCCGTTTGCTGGTGGAGCCAAGGCCGCAAGCCTGTTGGGCGGTAGCGCAAGGGCCATGCGTGCTACAGGCACGGTTTCTGCTGGCACGATGGGTGTGGCACTTGGGGCGCAGAATCAGGTCGATAGGATTGCCAGAGTCCTCGAAGAGGGTGGTGAAGTTGACAGCAAAGAGCTTGCCATTCTCATGGGTGGTGGCATCGGGGCCACGGAAGCCCTCCCTGTTGGCAAAGTATTTGGTGCTGTTGCGAATATCCTCAAGAAGGTGCCAAAGGATGTCAAAGAAGAAGCTGTCAAAACTATTGGTAAACGCCTCAAAAGTGCTGGGGTCGCTGGGCTTCAAGAAGGTGGCCAAGAAGTTGTGGCTGCTGTCCTTCAAGATCTCGTAGAAAAGAACCTCTACAATCCTGATCTAGAAATGTCTGCAAGCGCATATCAAGACGACGCCATTTACGGTGGCGGCGCTGGTGCCACATTTAACTTCCTGCTTGAGACTGTCGCTGGCCGCCGCGTA
>NZLH01000164.1 GCA_002694155.1 Pusillimonas sp.
CGGCTTATTAAGTAGTAGCACCCCGGGATCCAGCCGGCCATGATGCACAATTGCGTTTTCAGTGTAACCCGATGTATACAATACATTAAGATCCGGGCGTAGTAACCTGGCTTGATCTGCCAATTGCCGTCCGCTTAACCCTCCCGGCATGACCACATCGGTAAACAGCAAATCGCAAGGGGCATCTGAACGAAGAAACTCCAACGCACGTTTACCGTCTTCTACGTCAATAACGTTGTAACCCAGGCCAATTAGCTGTGCCCGAGCATACTCCCGAACCAAATGGTCATCTTCCACAAGCAAAATGGTTTGCCCACTGCCTTTGGCCTGCTCAAATTCGGCCGGCACGGGCTCTTCCCATTGCTCTGTAGTTCTGGGCAAATACATTTTCACCGTTGTTCCCTGATTCGGCTCGGAATAAACAGTAAGATGGCCGCCCGACTGCTTAAGAAAACCGAATACCATCGGCAACCCTAACCCGGTTCCCTGCCCACGCGGTTTCGTAGTAAAGAAAGGCTCGAAAAGACGCTTCATGTTTTCCGGCGGAATGCCACAACCGGTGTCGGACACCGCAATCATGACATACTGCCCCGGGTTTAAGTCGGGATGCTCACGTGCGTAATCGCTACTAAACCAAACGTTACCCGTTTCAATTGTCAGACGCCCCCCGCTTAGCATGGCATCGCGTGCATTAATAGCCAGATTCAATAACGCATCTTCTAACTGCGACGGGTCGGCCATGGCCGACCACACGCCGGCGCCCATCACAAACTCCAGTTCGATATGCTCGCCCAGGGTGCGTATTAACAAGCTTTGCATGTCGGTTACAACCCGGTTCACATTCAGTGCCCGGGGCTCTAGCGGTTGACGCCGCGCAAAGGCCAATAAACGCTTGGTAAGTTCAGCCCCTTTGCCGCCCGCGCGCGCAATCATCCTGGCCGAGGCCGACAACTCTGGACGATCTTCAAGACTTTCAACCAGCAGCTCGGCATTACCCACCATAACCGTTAGCAAATTATTGAAGTCGTGCGCAACGCCGCCGGTTAGCTGCCCTATTGCGTCCATTCGTTGCAAATGACGCACACGATCTTCCAGCAGTTTCCGTTCACTGATATCGCGCTCGACAGCGACCCAATGGGTATACCAGCCCGTATTATCGGCTAAGGGCACAATGTCGATCTCGATCCAGTATTCGTCGCCTGCCTTGGTATAGTTCAGTAGCTCGGTGCGCACCGGGCGCCAATTTTGCAGGGCTTGCCTAATGCGATCAAGCTCGGCGCGAGAAGTACCCGAGCCTTGCAGCAGGCGCGGCGACTTACCTAGCACCTCTTCCCTGCTATAACCCGTGCGCCGCACAAACGCATCGTTAACATAAACAATTTTAGGGCCGGGTTCGGTAATCGGCTCGGCCTCGGTAATAATGACGACATCGTTCAAACGCGACAAGGCGGTTTCAAGCAGTCGTAATTGCGCCAAAACGTTATGTTCATGGGTCATGTCCTGGAAGTACACGGCCAACCCTTCTTTTGACGGGTAAGCGTAAACTTTGAACCATGTTTCAAGCGGAGGATAAAACTGTTCGAACACAACGGGCTCGCGAGTGCTCATGGCGCGGCGATACTCGACCTCGAAGGTTGTTCCCCGGGCTGGTGCAAATTCGACCCATACGTTACGACCAATCAGTTCTTCACGGCTACGCTTTAATAGCTTCTCTGCCTGCCCATTCAGGTAAGTGAAGTTCCAGTTGGTGTCCAGGGTAAAAAATGCATCGGTAATGCTCTCTAGGGTGTTGTACAGGCGTGAGGCCAAATCGCGAGCTTCCTGCGCTACCCGGCGTTGCTCGTGAACATCGGTTAGCGACCCAAACCATTTAAGCGCACCATCGACTTTGTCTTGGACCCTTACTGCGCGGGCCAAATGCCATCGATACTCGCCATCTGCACGACGCATTCGCATTTCTACTTCATAGGGTTCGCCTGTTCGTAATGCTTGCTGCCAAACCTGCAACACCCAGGCCATGTCATCTGGGTGAACATAATGCTGCCATTGATCTTTTTCCAGACGACGATGCGCCACATTAGCATACTCAAAGAAACGCGGCGTGACGTACTCGATGTCGCCATTTTCAGCCGCAGTCCACACCGTGATAGGCATCGACTCGGCCAGTTGCTGGAAACGCTGCAAGCTAATTTTTGATGCCTGTTCAGCCATTTTTCGCGCGGTAATATCTTGCAACCCGCCTTCAATTTTCACAACATCGCCGTCTGCATTCGCTACGGCGCGACCGGCGGCATGAACCCAAACTGTTTTCCCATCTGGCAAAACAATGTGCGATTCAACACTGAACGGTTCCTTTGTACTTAGTGTGCGCTGAATAGTGCTGCGTAAGTACGCCTGTTCATTATCTGGGTAAAAAGCCAAAGCCTCATCAAGTGACGCCGGGCTGTATCCCGGCTCTTTCCCGTGAATACGCGCCACTTCATCAGACCAGCTTACAGCGCTGGTCTGCAAATCAACCGACCACCCGCCTAACCCGCCTGCTGCCGCAGCCACTTCAAGCAAATGACGTTGATCAGATAGCGTTTGCCTGGCGTTTAATAACGCCGTATTTGAATCGGTAAGTGCCTGTGTGGCCCGAAGACGAATGACCGCCAGCCAACCGGTAACCAAAATGGCACCTATCGACATCGCACGATTCAACCAGGCGTACTCGGGCGGGTACCCAGCAATAACAGGCGGTGATAACCACGCCCCCAGCAAAACCAGCGCGGCCGCCACCAGCGTAACGGTCAACGTGAAACTTACCCGTCGTACCTGAATCGAAAACAGTACAACAGGCGCGTACAAAACTCCGACTGTCAGCCCCAGATGTGTTGTGGTATCGAACCACAAAATGGCCGCCGTAAGCGCGGCAATAATTATTGTCATCGATATTCTTATTTAAACGTATTTAAAGCCCTGCCTTCTTACTTGCTGGGTTGAAGAACCGGCGGGCCACCCATTTTTCAAGTTCAGCGGCAAAAAACACAAACGCGCCAACAAACAGAACCTTCAGCCAGTCGTCCCACGCCAACGGCGCCGACGAAAACAAATTATGCATCAACGGTGTATAGGTAAACACCATTTGCAACAAAATACAAAACAAAATAGCCACAAGGCAATGAGGGCTTCCCAGTAGGCCATCACGGTTTAGTACTGACGCATGAATGCGGCGGCTATTAATAAGATAGAACATCTCGCTAAATACCACTGCGTTCACAGCCAGCGTGCTGGCTGCTGCGGTATCGCGCCCCAGCGCCAACTCCCAAAAAAACAACGACAACGCGCCAAAGGCCATTAATAGCGAAACGAACACCACACGCCATGCAAAAAAGCCAGACAACAGTTTCTCGGATGGCGGGCGCGGCGGGCGCTGCATAATTCCGCGCTCGGGCGGCTCAAACGCCAAAGCCAACCCCAGGGTACTTACGGTAACCATATTGATCCACAACACCTGGGCCGGTGTAAGTGGCGAAACCAAACCAAATATCAAAGCAGCAATAACAATTAATACTTCACTGCCGTTCGTTGGCAACATGAACAGAATGAACTTCTTTACGTTGTCATAGACTGCTCTGCCTTCCCGTACCGCAGCGGCTATCGTTGCAAAATTGTCATTGGCAAGCACCATGTCGGCCGCTTCTTTTGCCGCTTCGGTTCCTTTTTGCCCCATTGCCACACCCACGTCGGCACGCTTAAGTGCCGGCGCATCATTCACACCGTCGCCAGTCATGGCCACGACTTGCCCATGATGCTGCAATGCGCGAACCAGGCGCAATTTGTGTTCCGGGCTGGCCCGCGCAAACACATCTACCGTTGACACAGCCCTTTGCAAACTTGCGTCATCCATAAGGGCGATCTCGGCCCCCGTTAGCGCCGGTTTCCCCACGCCAATATTAAGCTGCGCGCCAACCGCTTTGGCGGTATCGGCATGATCTCCCGTAATCATTTTGACGCCAATACCCGCACGATGACAGTCGACCACCGCGGCAACGGCTTCCTCGCGCGGTAAATCAATCATGCCAACCAGGGCCAGCAGCTCAAACCCGCTATGCATATCTTCCGAAGACAAACAA
>NZLH01000165.1 GCA_002694155.1 Pusillimonas sp.
CCTGGGTAAAAATGTCGTTGTTCTTATGCGCGGCCACGGTTCAACAGTTGTTGCAGATACTTTAAAAAAAGCCGTCTTCCGCGCTGTCTACACTGAAGTAAATGCCCGCACTCAAGCCGAAGCAATGCGTATAGGCGAAATCAACCCCCTTACACCTGGCGAAGCGGTTAATACATCAAGGTCGAACGAAACACAAGTTGATCGAGCCTGGAACCTTTGGAAGAAAGCTGCCCAAGACATGCATGCGAAGTTATTAGGCTAAACCACCGTTATCCTCTTTTTTGATCCACTTAATGAAAGATGTCGATCTTAATATTCGTCAGTTGCGGTACTACGTCAAAGTTATCGAAACGGGAAGTATTACCCGCGCTTCGGAATTACTGTTCATTGCTCAACCTGCTTTAAGTTTAAGCATTAAACAGTTAGAAGAATCCTTTGGTGTGCCTCTCCTGAGCAGACACTCTCGCGGCGTCGAGCCTACCGCCGCCGGAGAGCTTTTGTTTACACGAGCCCAAATGCTGTTCAACTTCATCGACCAAATGCGTACCGACGTATCAAGCTTTGGGCGGGCAAACCAACGTAGTTTTTCTCTTGGGCTGCCCCCAAGCCTAATGGCGCTTGTTGGAACGGAAGCGATTCTTTCATCTCAAACAAATCTTGAGAATACAACCTTAACGCTGCGAGAAGACCCCAGCTTTGTATTAACTGAAGCCGTTGAAAACAAAGAGATTAACTTAGCTTTCTCGTACGCACCCATAGAGCGGACAGGCATCAGGTCACTCGCTATGGTTCAAGAGATTCCTTTGCTTGTCACGCGATCCGATTTGGCGCCAGAAAGAACCGTTATTTCTCTTGAAGAAGCACTTCGATATCCTATTGCCCATGGGGGAAAGCGCGATGTCGGCCGCAGTTGCCTTGAGTTTGTGACAAGCGAGCGAAACCTACCTTTCGAAATTGCATACGAAATGCAATCAATTGCCGGCATCCGCGATATTGTGATTCGCGGTATCGCTGCCAGTATTTTGCCGTATGGCGCGGTTTGTCGGGAAGTTGAACGCGGAAGCATCGCCATTCGGCGTATCGATGAGCCCCTGCTAAAGCACACCATGCACTTAATTCGACCGGCGAATATGGGCACCCCATTAAGCAAAGAAATACCCGGGCTTATTCCATACCTAATCGATCTAATCAACGAAATTGTGAATAAGCAACAAGGCTACGCAAAAAAAATCGGCTCCAACGAAAGTCTTTACGACTTTTTCGAAACCGACTATTAACTGAATATAACGCTGCGCGATAACGCGTTATTTAACGCGTTTGCCCCTTATACCAATCAAGTATTTCAGAACCTGTAGCAAACCACGCACCTCCTTTATCGCGAATGTACTGCAATGCCTGATCAAAGTACTTACTGCGATGCGGGCGGCCGATCAAAAATGGATGTACTGATATAGCCATTACACGTGCACTTTCAGCAGCATCTTCATACATCACATCGTAGGTGTCACAAATTTGTTTTCCGAACTGTTCAGGGCTTTGTTTTAAATCGATAAAAGCCGGGATGTCATTCATCTCGATCGCATAAGGAACCGAATACAGAACGCCCTTTTTTACTTTCATTTGATAAGGTTGCTCATCATTCACCCAATTGGCGTTGTACTCAATGCCAGTCTCAGCCAGAATATCGGGCGTATTGTAGGTTTCTGTTAACGCCGGACTCAGCCAACCTCTTGGCTTCTTACCGGTGGCATTGTGAATTGTTTGCACAATATCGTTAATTAAGGCGCGTTCTTCGTCAATTTCCAAATGGGCAATAAATTGTGAATTGTTTTTACCATGGCCCATCCATTCCCAACCACAATCATTACCCGCTTTTATTAACTGCGGATACCGTTCGCATACATCGGCGTTCAAAGCAACGGTTCCTTTAACACCATGCTTTTCCATTACTTCCATCATGCGCCAAAAACCCACCCGCGGGCCGTAATCGCGCCAAGCGTAATTCAAGATATCCGGCGCCAAACTGGCCGTTACACCAGTAAGCGAAGTGGAGGGACGATCGAACAGAAAGTGTTCGACATTCGGTATAACCCATACGGCAACACGGTTTCCATCGGGCAACTTTAGCTTAGGCCGGTCGACAATGGGCGAAAACTCGAAACGATCATGATTCTGCATTTTGATTACTCCTGGTTAACCAATAGAACTCAGTAAGACACACTATCAAGATGTTGCCTTGCGGGCCGGTCGCTTTAAATAATCTGTCACTTCCGACAAACCAACCACATCGCAATACTTGGCATGCAAATCAAACAAGCTTTGCTCGTGTGCCGCTTGCGAACGATCATTAACTGCTTCTTTAACCACCATTGGGCGAAAGCCATTTTGTACAGCGTCAATCGCAGTCGCACGGACGCAACCGCTGGTTGTACAGCCTGTAATAATGACTGTATCGCGCTCGTGAGCAACCAATCGCGACAGCAAATCTGTGCCAAAAAAACTAGATGCGTACTTTTTGGTGATGATGGAATCGCCTTTTTTGTAATGCAGCCTCTTATCCAGCTCTACGGCTGGTGTACCCGCACGCAAAGTTGCTGAGCCAGTCTGCTTCAACACCCACACACCTCCGTCCTTCAAACCGGCATCATCGTACGAAACGACAGTAAAAAAAATAGGAACATTCACTTCACGGCAGGCATCAATAAGTTGATTAATGACTTCAACTTGGTCATCAAGATTGGCGCCCAAAGGCATGTCTGGGTCAGTAAACCCATTAATAATGTCCACCACAATCAAAGCTGGGCGTTGCCCGAAACCCATTATTTGCCCGAAGCCTCGCGCCTTAAAAAAGGCCTCGTCTGAATTTTTCTGCTCTTGCATGTCACCCTCCAATTAAACGACTACGCAATCAACTACTCGCAACTAACGAAGAACACGCGTCATCTGATACAAACGCATGCGCAAATGAGGACCATCTATGACAGCAACTAACATTAAAATGCACCCTGTCACCACGTCATGCACATAGGGGTCGACGCCTAATGACGTCAGGCCTGTACGGGTAACACATAAAATCAACATTCCCGCAGCAATGCCCAAAGGTCGCCCAACCCCGCCCGACAGCGAAACACCCCCCAAAATCGCGGCCGCGACCGCGGGAACCAGAACATCGGTTACGCCGCCCGAGGGTGAGGCGGATGACAGTCCGAAACTCAACATCGCCCCCGCAAGGGCCGCCAACATGCCCGATAGCGAGAACACTCCCATTAGGATTTTGTTTGGCTTAAGCCCAGCGACAATACTTGCATGCCGATGACTACCTATCGCCACCATATCGCGCCCTACACGTGTAAATGCCATAAAGGCGGACGCCATTAAAAACAACACAATCACCACGATTGACCGGGGAGACAGACCCCAGAACCATGTTGTATTGATAGCGATCGCAACATCCATTTTCTCGAACGGAATTGTCTGGTTCCCTGTTATGACATAAGCTAGGCCCACCCACGTTAATAGGCCACCTAACGTCACGGCTACAGAGCTTAAATTAAAGCGAATCATCAAATAACTCTGTACCAGCCCCCCAAGCAACCCGACCAGAACAGCAAGAAACAGGCCCAGCACAGCAAACTCATTTCCGTAAAGCACCGCAATGCAACCGCCAAGCGACATCATGCCGGCAACCGAAATATCGAATTCGCGAACGATCATCGTAAGGCCGAGCGCTAATGCCACAAGACCAATGGTGGCGAAATATTGGAAAACGCTCGACAGTGTGCGCGCACTTAGAAAATCAACCCCGGGCAGCAAGGTTGTAAAGGTCGCGACGACCAAAAACAATAAAGCATATGAACGTAAAGTTCGATTCGACTCCCAACCTTCAAGCCATCTCATGTTGCAGCCCTCCGGCCTTGAATCAAAATTGCGCCAAGAACGATAAGCCCGATGAGAAAATATTGATACTGCGTTTCGAAGCCTCGCAGCAGCAAAATACTTTGCAATACGGCAATCACCAAAACACCCACCACCGTACGCAAGACTGAACCACTACCCCCGCTTATTGCCGTCCCGCCCACAAGCACTGCGGAAATTGCGCTGTAGTCGTAGCCAATGCCAAACTCCATCGTTCCCGAGCCAAACCGCGCTGCCAACAAAACACCACATACGCCAGAGAACAACCCAGCAACAGCGTAACAACCCGTTACCGTACGCCAAGATCGAATCCCGGCGACAACACTGGCATGAATGTTGGAGCCAACCAACCTTGTATGCACACCAAAACGAGTTGAACGCAAAATCAACTCACCACAAAGCGCAACGGCAACAAATACGAGCAAAGTCGCTGGAATACCAAGCGGTCGGGCTTTTAGCCAGGCGAAAACATCCCCCTCGACATACATACTTTGACCACTCGACAAATACTGGGCCACTCCGAATAAAAGGCTTAAAGACGCAATACTTACGATCAACGGATTTGATCGAAAGACCCCTACCAAAATGCCCTGAGCCGCCGAGACAACCACCGCAAACAACAACCCAATAAAAATTGAAACGCCGCCTCCAACAGGTGAGTAGTACGCAACCAACATCGATGTTGCTGCAGCGGTCGCCCCTAAAGCGAACGACATAATATTTCCGGACATCGTGATGAAGGTCATGCCTATCGCAACGCAACCAACAAGTGAGATCGTCCCGGTTAAAGCCATCAAATTTGGCAAGCTAATAAACCCGGGTGTGCTTAATGCAAGAATGATTAGGAAAGCCAAACCAACAAGTGGCAACAGTTGATTCGCCCATCCATGAAAAACCCCAGACGCCACACTAGATCTTTCACTCATGATGATTGTTCTTCCAAACGTTCAGTTTCGTGAGTGATGTCGGCAAGTACCCGCGTAGTTGAAAGCCCTTGTGTTTTGTATTCCGCTACTTGGCGACCTTTGTATAAAGTAATAACCACATCCGCTACTTCAACAACCTCCTCCAGGTCAGTCGACATCATTACGATGCAATAACCTTGCTTACAAACGCCTCTCATTAATCGATAGATTTCAGCTCGCGCCCCGACATCCACGCCTCGAGTCGGTTCGTTCATAAGCAAAACACCGAAAGGCTGTTCAGTTAACAAGCGGCCTATTGCTATCTTCTGCTGGTTCCCACCGCTTAAACTGTTCGCTAACATCGACAAACGGGTCACATCAAGTGTGACCTTCTCGGCCAATCGTTTGGTGATACTGTGCGCCTGACCTTTCTTAACGAACCCATGCCGCGTCACGCGGTCAAGTTGCGTCGCCAGTAAGTTGACATGAACAGTTTGAGTTAAGAAGATGCCTTCGGTAGCTCGGTCTTCCGAGACAAATCGCATATTCGCCTTTAAGGCCGTTACGACAGAGCCAAGCCGAATCGGCTGATTTTGCGCGTACACATCACCTTTAGCGTTATAAACCAAGCCAGCCAAGGCTCGAACGGCCTCAGCTGCCCCCGAACCAATTTGGCCCGAGAGACAAACAATCTGCCCCGGAGCTGCATTGAAATTTAAGCCATGCAGCCGCCCCGGCACCCGAAGATTTTTGACGCTTAATGCAACATCGCTTACTGACGCGCTATTATGCTCCGGATACATCTGTTCCAAAGAACGCCCCAGCATATATTCAACCAACTGTTCTCGATTGCATTGAGAAACCGTTGAGGTAGCGACCATTTCTCCATTGCGTAGCACAACTACCCTATCGCATACATCAAAAACCTCGGCCAACCGGTGCGTGATAAAAACAATAGAATGACCGGCATCACGTAAATTACGCAATACTTGAAAAACTCGCTCTATCTCAGCGTCACTTAATGTTGCTGTGGGCTCATCCAACAGTAGCACCCGCGCTTTGCGAGCTAGCATCCGGCCAATTTCCAACAATTGCCTTTGGCCCAACGACAGTGTATTCGCCTGCCTATCTAGAGAAACATCAACCAACCCTACGGTTTCCAAAATAGCTTGCGCCTTATCTCGCCATTCGCGACCACGATGCAAAATTGGAACCCCCAAATGCCCGAGCCAGAGATTATCGAGCACGGACAAATGGGGGATGATGCTTAATTCTTGAGAGACAAACGCAATGCCAGTGAGTTGAGAGTCGGCCGAAGTTTTAAAGTGGTGTTGAGTTCCGTCAACACATATTTGGCCCGACGTCGGCTGATGAATACCCGTCAGAATTTTCACCAGCGTACTTTTACCCGCGCCGTTTTCGCCGCACAAAGCAACAATTTCACCTTGTGCGATCGAAAACGACACCGACTTCAGCGCCTCAATCGGGCCAAAAGATTTACTGACACTACGTGCCTCAAGTACCGCCTGTGCCACATTTACCTCTATCGTACTGTTAGTTAAAACGTGCAAGGTTCGGCGTATGTGTCCAGGTTATCCTTAGTAATAGCGACAGCCTCAAGAAACTGATGTTTCTCTACAGGTTTATCCTCGAAAAAATCCACCACTGCTGCCACAGTAGCCTTGCCGGTACGGGTAGGCATTTGCGTAGCCGTACTGTACTGTTCCCCGGCACGAATATGATCAATGCCAAATTTCATGCAATTCGAACTGACCACGACTAACTCATCCTCATTTGTACCTAAGGGTACGCCAGCCGATTTAGCAGCCAGAATCACGCCATGCGCAACGTTGTCAGCCATGCCATACACTGCATCTAACCCGCCTTGCGCTGCGTACCTGGCAAATAACTGGCCAGCAACCCGCTCCGCAGTAGCGGTATCCCATTTAACATCCTCCGTTGCGACAATCGAAATATTTGGATGCTTTTCTACAACCTCTTTGAATCCTGCTAAACGTCGAGGGGCCACACCTTCCGCAAGAGACCCTGTAACTAATGCAACCTTAGCCTCTTTACGATCTTTCAAAGCCTCGGCCAACGCTTCCCCAGTAACCTTACCTAGCTCGGCGTGATTCTCGCCAACAAATGAAACATACAAGTCCTCGGTGCCTTCAGCCAAGGGCGAGTTCACAATGAAAATTGGCAACCCGGCATTTTTCGCTGCGGTTAACGGCGGCACGGCCGCGCGCTCACTAATAGGTGTAATGACCAACGCATCGTAGTTCTGAGCGATAACATCATTAATTTGCTGACTTTGCAAAGCAGGGTCAAAAGGACTGGTTAAAACTGTCACCTCCATACCTTTTGCCTTGGCCTCCTCTTCAATCGTGGAGGCCAATTTTGCAATAAATGGGTTACTTGTGGTTGCTGTTAAATACGCAATTTTTTTACCCTTTGTGTGATTGTCGGCTACTGCATTAGTAGCACCAAAGGTAAATAAACAAGCTGCTGCGACCAGACCGGCCGTAATTGATTTATGAATACGTCCCATGGGTCCTCTCCTGTGTTGTGGAACAAGGTAAACGGCACCTAGCTATGGAACCAAACTCAAGCTAGTTAATTTATTGAAGCACCCCGAGACGAAAAAGGTCTAATACAATTTAGATAAGCGCAGGCATATATTGAGGATTATGAGTAGTAGTACTACTGTCGATACTATCCATACTATGAGATTAATAAAAAACAAACTCGTAGCTCGTAACAAGATCTTCTCTTAGAACTTATGAAAAAAATACCTCTTTCTATCGCCACTTGGGATTACGACCGCACAAAAGCACTCTTTGATGGTCGAGTGCAAATCGAAGGTTGTGAACCCACCTTTTTGCCTTTATCGGTTGAAGAAACCTTCTTCCGGGCGCTTCGCTCTGCCGAGTTCGATGTCGCCGAGCTCTCATTAAGCAGTTATACGCTTAAGCGCTCGCTAGGAACGAGTGACTACACCGCAATTCCCGTATTCTTATCCCGAATGTTTCGACATTCGGCAATTTACGTTCCTTCAAGCTCGACTCTCAACTCCCCTTCAGATCTAAAAGGCAAAACTATCGGTGTACCTGAGTATCAACTCACCGCTCCCGTATGGGTACGAGGGATTCTTCAAGACGAATATGGCGTGAATCCTACTGACGTTTTTTGGAAAACCGGTGGTGTTGAAACACCAGGCAGGCATGAAAAAGTAAAGTTCCAGCCACCTGCTGACTTGCAAATTTCACCTATTCCCGATACCGATACGCTTGATCAATATTTAGTCAACGGAAAAATTGATGCGTTAGTCGCACCCAGAGCACCGTCCTCTTACCGCGAAGGCAAGTCCAAACGACTTTTTACTAATTTGCGCGAAGTTGAAACTGATTACTTCCAACGAACCGGCATTTTCCCAATTATGCACGCGGTGGGTATTAGAAATAACCTCTGCGAGCAATACCCATGGTTACCTGCCAGTCTTTACAAAGCTTTTGTTCAAGCCAAAAACATGGCGCTCGAAGAGCTTTCGGAAGTCGCAGCGTTAAAAATATCGCTACCTTGGCTAAATAATGAATACGAAAACACCGTTTCGATTATGGGTAAAGACTTTTGGTCGTATGGTGTAAAAGACAACTACACAACACTGGAAACATTCCTGCGCTATCACCACGAACAAGGGCTGTCATCTATTAAGCAAAAACCCGAAGATTTATTCCATCCTGGCACGCTTGAGCAGTTTGTGGTGTAAACATAAGTAACGCGAATCTCGTGCGTCGAAAAATAAACTTAATACAAAAAGCCCCTCCCAAAAACATAGGGAAGGGGCTATTCGGTAGAAATTTACCTCAAATCGTAACAACGGTTTTAAATCAAGCTATCCGCCCGTGGCAATGCTTATACTTCTTTCCACTGCCGCATGGGCAAGGTTCGTTACGACCCACCTTAGGCACATTACCAGCAACAGCGCCGCCAGACGCCGGCTGCGTCGCACCCAAAGGTTCTTCAGCAATACCAGGGTCCTCTCCGCTTAAAGCCGCATCGTAATCCGAATGATGGTAGGTAACCCCTTCCACAGTTTCAGGCTCGGTTTGTGTGACCTGCTCGGGGGTTTGAATGCGAACGGTAAGCAAAACACGGACGACATCGGTACGAACACGCTCGAGCATACCCGAGAACAGTTCAAACGCCTCGCGCTTGTACTCTTGCTTGGGATCTTTCTGGGCATAGCCTCGCAGATGAATGCCCTGACGCAAGTGATCAAGCGACGACAAGTGATTTCGCCAGTGTGTGTCAATTGACTGCAGCAACACCGAACGTTCGAATGGGGCCCAGTTGTCGCGGCCCACCAGCTCAACCTTGGCGCTATAAACGCGCTTGGCTTCATCCAGCACGCGTTCAAGAAGGTCTTCATCGGTTAGGTTAGGCTCTTTCTCGGCCCAATCTACCAGTGCTACCTCAATACCCCAGTCAGACTCCAGTACAGACTGCAACCCGGCAACGTCCCACTGTTCTTCCATGGACTCTTCGGGAATATAAGCATGAAAGACGTCTGTAATCGTTGCCGTAAGCAAATTCAACACCATTTCGCCAACGTCTTGCGCCTCTAGAACCTCATTGCGTTGCGTATAGAGAACTTTACGTTGATCATTAGCGACGTCGTCGAACTGCAACAGTTGTTTGCGAATATCGAAGTTACGCGCTTCAACCTTACGTTGCGCCGACTCGATTGACCGCGACACCATTTTGGCTTCAATGGGTTCACCTTCTGGCAGGCGCAACCGCTCCATAATGGCGCGAACGCGGTCACCCGCAAAAATTCGCATCAGCGAATCTTCCAAAGACAGGTAAAACCGCGAAGAACCTGGATCGCCCTGACGCCCTGCCCGGCCGCGCAACTGGTTGTCGATACGGCGTGACTCATGGCGTTCGGTACCAATAATACGCAAACCACCCGCCGCTTTGACCGCCTCGTTTGCCGGCGCCCATTCATCACGAATTTTCTGAATGCGAGCGTCTTTTTCTTCAACACTTAAATTAGCATCGGCGCGTACCAGCGCAATTTGCTTTTCAACGCTGCCACCCAGCACAATGTCGGTGCCGCGGCCAGCCATGTTGGTTGCAATGGTGATACGCCCAGGTTTGCCAGCTTCAGCCACAATTTCCGCCTCGCGCGCATGCTGCTTGGCGTTAAGCACCTCATGCGCCAGGTTCTCCCGCTTCAACATGGCAGACAGGCGCTCGGAGTTCTCGATGCTGGTTGTCCCAACCAGCACAGGCTGGCCACGTTCCTGGCAATCTTTCATGTCGGCCAGAATAGCGTCGTACTTTTCGTTATCTGTTTTGAAAACCTGATCGTTCTGATCGACCCGGATCATGGGTTTGTTAGTTGGAATAATAACGGTTTCCAACCCGTAGATTTCCTGAAACTCGTAAGCCTCGGTGTCGGCTGTACCCGTCATGCCCGAGAGCTTTTCGTACATGCGGAAATAGTTCTGGAACGTAATAGACGCCAGCGTTTGATTCTCGTTCTGAATCGCAACGCCTTCCTTGGCCTCTACCGCTTGATGCAAACCATCCGACCAGCGGCGCCCCACCATCAGGCGGCCCGTAAACTCGTCGACAATAACTACTTCGTTATCGGTCACAACATAGTGTTGATCCCGGAAGAACAAGTTGTGCGCACGCAATGCCACCATTAAATGGTGAATAAGCGTGATGTGACGAGGATCGTATAAAGATTCGCCTTCGGGCAACAAACCCAGCCGCGTAAGCACCTCTTCTGCATGCTCCATACCGGCTTCGGACAAATGAACCTGCTGACCTTTTTCGTCAACCCAGAAGTCCCCTTCAGGCTCTGGTTCGTGCGGTTTGGGTTCAGATGCCATGCGTGTCAGCATAGGAGGCACGGCATTCATACGCATATAAACTTCGGTATGGTCTTCTGCCTGCCCCGAAATGATCAATGGCGTACGAGCTTCGTCGATAAGGATCGAGTCGACTTCATCGACAATAGCAAATGAAAGCCCACGCTGACGTCGATCCTCTGCACGATACTCCATGTTGTCGCGCAAATAATCGAAACCAAATTCGTTATTTGTGCCATACGTGATGTCGGCACGATACGCAGCCACTTTTTCCTGAGGGTCTTGCTGCGGCACCACAACACCAACGCTAAGCCCCAAAAAGTTATATAGCTGCCCCATCCATTCGGCATCGCGACGGGCAAGATAATCGTTCACGGTTACAACATGCACACCCTTGCTGGCTAACGCGTTCAGGTAAACAGCCAGCGTGGCCATAAGCGTTTTACCTTCACCCGTGCGCATTTCGGCAATTTTGCCGTTATGCAGCGCAATGGCGCCCATAAGCTGCACATCGAAATGTCGCATGCCGAAGACACGTTTACTGGCTTCACGCACCACAGCAAACGCTTCTGGCAGCAACTTATCAAGCGTTGCGCCAGAGGCCAACTGCTCGCGAAACTGAACGGTTTTATTTTTCAGATCTTCATCGGACAATGCCTCGAAAGACGACTCGAGCGCATTAATTTGCGAGACCTGTTTACGGTACTGCCTGAGGATTCGATCGTTACGACTACCAATAAGCTTTTTGAGCAGGGAAACCATAAATTTATTGTCTAAGTTGGCGGTTATACCGCAGGAAAACAATACAGTTTAACGTACCTCGGCGCTGTCGGCTTGCAGATCGTCGGAAGCATCGGCCACACGCACCTCGGGCTCGTCCGGATCAGGCAAGAAAAGCGACGGGTCTAATGGGTGCCCCGCCACGCGAACTTCAAAATGTAGATGCGGCCCAGTCGATTGGCCGGTCGAACCGACATTAGCAATCAATTGTCCCTTCTCGACCAAGTCGCCCGTTTTAACCTTCAGTTGTGACGCATGCGCATAAACCGTAACGAGGTTGTGGCTGTGTTGAATTTCAACCGTTTTGCCATAACCTGCCCGATAACCCGAAAACACAACCATTCCGCCGGATGCAGCATGAATAGGGGCGCCATGAGGCGCGGCAAAGTCCAACCCTTCGTGCATTTTGTTGCGCCCTGATATAGGGTGGCGACGCCACCCGTAAGACGAGGTCATGTACGGAAAGTCAACGGGAGACAGCGTAGGAGGCTTGCCTCAAGCCCGGCGCGACGAATCATCACTAAATCCAGCATGGCCAAACCGTCACGCTGACGATCCAGACGCTGTGCCATTGCATCGAGCTCTCGACCCAGCGCCTCGGCAGAATTGAACGGCAACGGCTGAGATGGGTCATCGCTTACAACGGTACTGCTATTTAATGTAGCCTGCACTTCGGGGTCGGTATAGTTAACACCGGCAACTTCAGCCAGGCGTTTGCTAAGGCTATCCATTTCGATCAGCCGAGCCTGCAACTGGCCCACTTTTTCACCTAATTGGCGCAAATTAGCCTTGAGCATTTGCGACTCTAGCTCCAGACGCTCTTTTTCGGCTTGACGAACATCCAGGCTGACAAGCGTTGGAAGATTCGACATAATATGCTGACCATACCCCCAGGCACCACCCAGTGCCGACAACGCGACCAACCCAACCATTAATGGCCCTATAAGCCATACACTAACACCGCGCTCTGGCAAACGGGCCAAACCGCTGGGTCGTTTTTTCAAAAAAATTAATCGCACTACTTATTCCTTCGTTAACTATGTCCCGCTTCCCAAGCAACCATGCCCAATCAAAAGAAAACAAGCCAAGCTTGTCAGCCATCGATTGGCTGGGCCAAAATCGGCAAAGCGCAGACGTTTTGGCGACCGCCCGGCGAATGATTGAAATGGAGCATGTTATTTCTCAGGCTCTGCCTGATAATCTTGCCCGCGCCAGTCGGGTTGCCCATATTGGCAGCGCAGAGATCACACTGGCGGTACCCAGTGCCGCCCACGCCGCAAAGTTCAGACAACTTGCCCCCAGAATCGTTCAACGACTGTGTCAGCACGGCTGGAACATTAACCAATTAAAAGTCAAGGTTCAAGCCGGCTTAAACCGTAACGTAACAAATATGTCACGCAAAAAAGAGGTCAACCCGCTTGATGAACAGGCCTTGACCTCTTTTGAAGAACTGTACCGAAACACACCGCCGGGCCCGCTAGCCGAATCATTGAAACGACTGATCCAGCGACACCGGTCATCGTTGATGCAGCACGACATAAAGCAACAATAAACAGCCGTTGTTATGCCAGCTTCCATTCCCGTGTAAAGGCTTTAGGCGCTGTTACGGCCGACTCGTAACTAACTAGCTCCCATGCCGTTTCATCAGCCAACAACGCCCGTGCAAGCTGATTGTTCAACCCGTGCCCCGATTTACAGGCCACGTAGCGCGCTACTAACGGCTTACCAATAAGATATAAGTCGCCAATAGCGTCAAGAATTTTGTGTTTCACGAATTCGTCTTCATAACGCAAGCCATCGGAATTCAACACACGGAACTCATCCATGACGATGGCGTTATCAAGACTACCGCCACGCGCCAGACCAGCGGCAAGCAGTGCCTCAAACTCATTTACAAAGCCAAACGTGCGCGCGCGAGCAATCGACTTCACGTAAGAGTCGTTGGCAAAATCAATTTCAGCAAAGTTTGCTGTTGCGTCAATTGCAGGGTGATGAAAATCGATAGCGAATGACAGCGCAAAACCGTCGTATGGTTCAAGGCGTGCCCATTTCTCGTCATTGCCCTCGCCTTCGCGAACTTCTACCGGCTTCAAAACCCGCAAAAACTTCTTGGCGGCAGGCTGTTCTTGAATACCCGCTGACCGAAGCAGGTAAACAAATGTACCTGCGCTACCATCCATAATAGGAACTTCTTCGGCGGTAAGGTCGATATGAAGATTATCGATACCCAAGCCCGCAAGAGCCGACATTAAATGCTCTACTGTCGATACCCGGGCAGTTCCTTTTTGCAGAACCGACGCCATACGCGTACCGCCCACCAGATTAGCCTGGGCGGGAAAATCGACCACTTCGGGCAAATCGACCCGATGGAATACGATGCCTGTGTTGGGTTCGGCGGGGCGCAGGGTAATTTCAACCCGACGGCCGGAATGCAAACCCACGCCTTTGGTGCTAATGGCGTTTTTCAGGGTGCGTTGACGTAACATAAACAGTTGAACAATAAAGAAAAAGCCTTTTCAGGCGGAATATTCTTGCTATTGTAACTTGATATGGGTATTTTCCCCAATTTTTCAAATAACAAACTCGAAAAAAAAGTTTCAACGTGTTTTACAGGCGCTCCAACCGAGCCGGCTCCGGGGAGAACCAACTCGGTTGACCGCGTTACCTATCTTCGAATACGAGGCTACATAACGCTAGCGTGTGAGAGTCTTTTTGCAACCAAGTGTTAGTCGGCCTGTTTACGTAGAAACGCAGGAATGTCGAAGTGGTCCATACCTGCGGTTTCAAGCGCACGAACCTGTGCCGACGCCTGGCTTCGAGGATTACGAATAACGGTTGGAACTTCTGCACTCTGCATGTCATGGCCTGCATTGGTAAAGGGTGCATCGTCCGTACCGGTTCTACGCGCCTCTTGGTTGTTTTGAACCAATTGTGGACGACTGTTTGTGCGGCCCAGGCCAGTAGCCACAACCGTCACACGCAGGCTCTCACCCATGGACTCATCGTAAGCCGTCCCGTAAATAACGGTGGCATCTTCGGCGGCATAGCCACGAATAGTTTCCATAATTTCGCGGGTTTCACGCATTTTAAGTGTACGGCTGGCCGTAATATTCACCAAAATGCCACGCGCACCGTTCAAGTCAACACCTTCCAGCAATGGGCAAGCAATTGCTTGTTCCGCTGCTTCGCGCGCGCGATTAGCGCCCGACGAAATAGCCGTGCCCATCATCGCTTGGCCTTGCTCACCCATAATTGTTTTGACGTCTTCAAAGTCGACGTTCACATTGCCTTCGACATTAATGATCTCGGCAATACCTGCGCAGGCATTATGCAACACATCGTCGGCAGACTTAAAGCAATCTTCCTGTGTTGCGTCCTCGTCCATCAGGTCATAAAGGTTTTCATTCAAGACAACAATAAGCGAATGGACATGCTTGGCCAATTCTGCGATACCTTCTTCGGCCATTTTCAAACGGCGTGAGCCTTCGAACGAGAACGGCTTGGTGACAACACCCACGGTTAGAATACCAAGCTCTTTGGCTACTTCTGCCACCACTGGACCAGCACCAGTACCTGTACCGCCACCCATACCGGCAGTAATAAACACCATATTGGCGCCATTCAAAGCCGCGCGAATTTCTTCGCGCGCTGTTTCAGCAGCAGCGCGTCCCTGATCAGGCTTGGCGCCGGCACCCAAGCCGGTGCGACCCAAACGAATTTGCACCGGCGCCTCGGTTGCCGCCAGCGCCTGTGCATCAGTGTTTGCGCAGATAAACTCTACGCCACTAATGCCTGAGCGAATCATGTGTGCAACCGCATTACCGCCTGCACCCCCTACGCCAACGACCTTGATGACCGTTCCGCTATTGTTGGTATCGAGCATTTCGAAATTCATAATGTTGACTCCCTCACAAATCTGAATTAACAGTTATTAAGCAAAATTTAAAAGTCCCCAAACTACCTATTTGGAAATCGTTTCAAAAAAGATGCCAACGATTGGCTCGCACCTGACTTGAAACGCCTTCGCGGACCCGGTTTTAAACTGCACCGCACCCGTTAGGCCTGAACTTCAGACCTAATTCATGAACCACTCTTTCATACGTGCAAGAATGGTTTTCACATTACCTTTTTGTTGCGCCACTTTTTTCCCTCTGGCACGCTGTACCCTGGCCTCTGTTAACAGCCCCATGACCGTTGAAAAACGAGGGTTACGCATAACATCAACCAAACTTCCCTCGTACGAGGGAACAGCCACGCGCACTGGCTTTAGAAAAACATCTTCCGCCAGCTCTACAATGCCCGGCAACAACGCAGTCCCACCTGTCAGCACAACACCGGAAGCAAGCAAATCCTCGTAGCCCGATTCACGCACAACCTGCTGCACAAAGGTAAACAACTCTTCCACACGGGGTTCAATGACAGCGCCCAGGGCCTGACGCTTAACTTGGCGGTTCGGGCGATCTCCCAACCCGGGCACCTCGATCTGTTCATCGGGGTTGGCTAGAATTTGCTTGGCAATGCCATAACGCAGCTTTATTTCTTCTGCGTCGGGTGTTGGCGTACGCAACATAGCTGCGATATCGCTGGTGATTTGATCGCCGGCAATAGGGATGACCGCTGTATGCCGAATTGCACCCCCGGTGTAAATGGCGATGTCTGTCGTGCCCCCACCAATGTCTACCAGAACCACACCCAATTCTTTTTCGTCGGACGTAAGGCACGCCATACTAGAAGCCAATGGCTGAAGAATCAGGTCTTGCACTTCCAACCCACAACGTCGAACACATTTCACAATGTTCTGGGCTGCACTGACCGCGCCCGTCACAATATGAACCCGAACCTCAAGACGCAGGCCGCTCATACCAATGGGCTCGCGTATATCTTCCTGCGAATCAACAATGAACTCTTGCGTAAGCACGTGCAGTACTTGCTGGTCGGTTGGAATGTTTACCGCTTTAGCAGTTTCAATTACGCGTGCAACATCGGTGGGGGTCACTTCCTTGTCTTTAACTGCAACCATCCCGCTTGAATTGAAACTTGTAATGTGACTTCCAGCGATTCCGGTGTAGACCTCACGAATCTTGCAGTCTGCCATTAGCTCTGCCTCTTCAAGCGCACGCTGAATGGAGTTAACGGTTGCCTCGATATTGACAACCACACCTTTTCGCATGCCCTGAGACTCGTGCTGCCCCAGGCCAATCACTTCAAAACGCCCCTCAGGCAGAATCTCGGCCACCACTGCAACAACTTTGCTGGTTCCGATATCCAGAGCAACGATCAAATCCTTGATGTCACGCGTCATAATTTTTATTCACCAGATGATTGAGTAGCCGGCGCCAAAGTAATGGCAAAGCCGTCGGGGTAACGTAAATCGGCGCTGGCTACCTGCCCCTGCAGGCGCGCAGCCAGTGCCGGCCAATTTCTAACAAACCGTTCAATACGTGATGCGAACGAGACTGCGCCCGAGCGACCGTGAGGGTCTGCCACGTCGGCGGCTGGGTCTCTACCTAAGTTCAAATGCAGGCCATCCGACAACCGTACCGACCATGCATAACGTGGACTTAACTCGATTTGATCTACGGTTAATCCTAACGGGGCAAACCAGCGCAATAACTCGGCATAGCGCTGCACCACCAAACGCTCTGAATCATCAGGGCCCGAAAAGCGCGGCAAACGTGCATTATCCGGGAGCTCGCCCTGATTCGCACTGAACGCTTCTCCCCAGGTATTAATCATTTGATCTTCGTTCCAAATCGCCAATGGCTGTTGCTCCTCGAACCGAACCTGCAGAGTATTGGGCCACACCCGCCGCACGCTTGCCTGACGAACCCAAGGCACTGATTCAAAAATCCGTCGCGCCTGATCCAGATTGATGGTAAAAAAGTTTCCGGCCAGTCGACCGGCAACGGTGGCCTGAACGGTAGGAGCGGAAACGTAATTCAAGTGCTGCGAAGCCATAGGCTCTATCTTTATTTGTGTAATAGAAAAATAAGGCCGTTGAATCAACCAAACAATAAAGCCGGCGATCAAGGCAAGGACGGCCAGCAGCGCCAGCGTATTCGCCAAGAAATTGATCACTCGGGCCTCGTTCAACACGCCACCTCTCACACACTCATGGGTTCCGACGCCTGCACTTTGCAAGACGCCGTATCAAGAATTGCCATACATAAATCAGCGTAGTCCATCCCAGCCGCAGCCGCGCCCATTGGCACAAGGGAATGACTGGTCATGCCGGGCGAAGTATTCATTTCTAGCAACCAGGGTTGCCCATGCTTATCAAGCATAAAATCGGCGCGCCCCCAACCTTCACAACCCAACTCGATATAAGCCTGCTCGGCCAAATGAATTAATTGAACAGTTAAGTCTTTACCTACCTCAGCCGGACACTCATACCGAGTGTCATTAGAAAGATACTTGTGCTCGTAATCGTAATTACCATCCGGCGCAATAATTTCAATGGCGGGTAAGGCCCTTACTTCACGCCCCTTGCCCAAAATTGGTACAGTTAGTTCGCGGCCTTCCACGAAAGTTTCAAGCAGCACCTCAGCGTCGTAACGCGCTGCCAAACGATAAGCAGCTAACAATTCACTTTCCTCAGTTACCTTGGTAATACCCAACGTGGAACCCTCATGCGGCGGTTTCACAATTAGCGGCACACCTACGTGTTGTAGCGCTTCATCAAGCTCTTCTTCCGATTGAACCACCGCATAACCCGGTGTCGGCAAACCTGCATTCAACCAAATCCGCTTGGTCATAATTTTGTTCATGGCCAGACTTGACGCCATTGTGCCGCTACCCGTGTATGGAACACCCATTAGCTCGAGCAGGCCCTGCACTGTTCCATCCTCGCCATAACGACCATGTAACGCGATAAAAACGCGGTCGAATCCAGACTGCACCAATTCGGTTAGGCTGCGCTCACCCGTGTCAAACAAATGGGCATCGACACCACGGCTACGGAGCGCCTCGCACACACCTTTCCCAGACATCAATGAAACTTCACGCTCTGCAGATGTCCCGCCATACAGCACACCTACGCGCCCATAATCTTTCGTCATACCAACTCTCCCACCTGCGACGGCACTTTGCTAATCGACCCCGCTCCCATCACAATCACAACGTCACCATCTTCAACAAAATCCAGAATGGCCTGGGGCATATCGGCAACTTCTTCAACAAACACTGGCTCAACTTTTCCTGCGACGCGCACCGCTCGCGTTAAAGCTCGACCATCGGCGGCCACCAACGCCGGCTCGCCGGCCGCATAAACCTCGGTAAGTAACACCGCATCGGCACCACTTAACACTTTCACAAAATCTTCGAAGCAATCGCGCGTACGCGTGTATCGATGCGGCTGGAACGCCAGCACAATCCGACGGTTTGGCCACGCACCCCGGGCCGCTTCAAGCGTTGCCTGCATCTCAACCGGGTGATGAGCATAATCGTCGATCAAGGTGAACTGTCCGCCACCATGTGCGTCCGATACCGGAAAGTTGCCCACCTGCGTAAAACGCCTCCCAACGCCGTTGAACTCTGCCAAAGCGGACACAATCGCGGTATCCTCCACCCCCAGCTCGGTCGCAACGGCAATTGCGGCCAACGCGTTTTGCACGTTGTGACGACCCGGCAAATTCAATGTGACCGACAACACAGGCAGTTCGCCAGACGATGTCCGTCGAGTAACGTCGAACTGCATCTTCGCTTCGCGTGGCTGCACATTAACGGCACGAATCAATGCGTCCTCGTTGAAACCATATGTAGTAACCGGGCGTGAGATGAAAGGAATAATTTCGCGCACATAAGCGTCATCGCTACACACAACCGCACTGCCATAAAAAGGCAGGCGATGGGTAAACTCGATAAATGCACTTTTTAACCGGGCCACGTCATGACCATAGGTATCCATATGGTCAACATCAATGTTGGTAATGATCGCCATTACCGGCAACAAGTTAAGAAACGATGCATCAGACTCATCTGCTTCTACAACAATATAATCACCCTGGCCTAAACGCGCGTTCGCACCAGCCGACGTCAACCGTCCTCCAATCACAAAGGTCGGATCCAAGTCGCCTGCCGCTAACACACTGGCAACCAGACTGGTGGTCGTTGTTTTCCCGTGTGTTCCGGCAACCGCAATACCGCGCTTTAACCGCATTAGTTCAGCCAACATTAAGGCGCGCGGAACGACCGGAATACGCGCGGCGCGGGCCGCCAAAACCTCGGGGTTATCCGATGTTACGGCGGTCGATGTAACCAACGCACCCACGCCTTTTATGTTTGCAGCGTCATGACCAATCATGACGCGTGCGCCTAAAGACTGCAGGCGTCTCGTTACGGCCGACTCCTGAATATCGGAACCACTTATGGCGTAGCCAAGATTCAAAAGTACCTCGGCAATGCCACTCATTCCAGAGCCGCCAATACCCACAAAATGAATACTCTGAATTCGATGCTTCATGCAGGCCTCCTTACTGCGCTCTCACACGCATCGGCAATTAATTGCGACGCGTTCAGGCAGGCATGCTCGTGCGCATGACCGGCTACCTTCGCAAGGTCAGACCGTGTTTGTTCGCTTAACCAGGCCGACAGCCATTCGGTCGTAAATGCGCTTTGTGGTTGTAGCCAGCCACCGTGACAATCGCTTAGATAGCGCGCATTAGCTGTTTGATGATCATCAATAGCATGCGGCAAAGGAACGAATAAGGCAGCAACGCCCGCCGCGGCCACTTCGGCCACAGTCATGGCTCCGGCCCGACAAATCACTAGATCTGATTCCGCCAAGGCCGCCCCCATGTCATTAATAAATGCAACACAGTTTGCATCAACACCGCTTTCCTCGTACGTACGCTTAACACTGTCCAGGTGAGCCGCGCCCGTCTGGTGTGTTACCTGTGGGCGCAACTGCGTTGGCATTAAAGCCAGCGCGGCTGGCAACACCAGATTTAACGGCCGCGCCCCCAAACTTCCACCAAGCACCAAAAGGCGCAAAGGCCCTTGCCTTTGCCCATACCGTTGCTTAGCTGGCTGCTTGCAAATAACATTCGAGCGCACCGGATTACCTACCATCAGTGCGCCAGGCAAAGCCCCGGGGAAACCCACCATGACCTTGCGCGCCATGCGGGCCAGCCAACGATTTGCCGTGCCCGCGATGGCATTTTGTTCATGAACCAACAAGGGAATACCCACCAGACGCGCCATAAGGCCGCCGGGAAATGCCACATAGCCGCCCATTCCCAAAACCACATCGGGTCGCGTTTTGCGCATCGCGGTGCGTGCTTCAATACAGGCGCGCACCAAACGAAACGGCAAAGCCAGTAGGGCACCGAAACCCTTTCCACGCAAACCAGAGAACCGTAGCGGCTCCATTGCGATACCCTGTTCGGCAACCAGCTTTCCTTCCATTTTCTCTGGATGCCCAAGCCAAACAACATGCCAGCCGCGTGACTGCATTTCTTCTGCCACAGCCAGCCCCGGCATAATATGGCCGCCCGTACCACCTGCCATAATCAAGAGGGTTTTGGTACTCATGTTCTTTTCCCCCTCATCATGTTGCGGTTTTCAAAATCTACTCGTAGTAACAAGGCAACCGCCACCATATTCATAACTATTCCGGAACCGCCATAACTTACTAAAGGTAAAGTTAAGCCCTTGGTAGGTAGCAGCCCGACACACACGCCAATGTTAATAAACGCCTGAATGCCAAACCAAAGGGCTACCCCTTGCGCGACCAAACCGTTAAATACCCGTTCCATGGCAAACGCCTGCCGACCAATATCAAAGGCACGCCAAATCAATACAAGAAACGCGGTGATGACAGCCATTACCCCAACAAAGCCCAGCTCTTCCCCAATCACGGCGACGATAAAGTCAGTGTGAGCTTCGGGCAGATAATGCAATTTCTCGACGCTGGCACCCAGCCCAACACCAAACCACTCACCCCTACCTAACGCGATTAAAGAATGCGAAAGCTGATAGGCACTACCGTATATGTTGTCTGGATTCCATGGATCCAAATAAGCGAACAAGCGCTCGCGGCGCCAAGGCGCCAGCCAAATCAGCATCACGAAACTAGTTAGCAAAATGCCAATAAGTGCTGAAAACAGACGGCCATTGAGTCCGCCAATGAAAAGCAACCCAACTGCTATCGCAACAATTACGATGAACGCGCCCAAGTCTGGCTCAAGCAGGACCACACTACCCACAGCGGCCAGGGCGAACGCCATGGGCAGGAACCCGCGGAAAAAACTTTGCATATGTTCACGTTTACGCACTGTATAGGCAGCCGCGTAAAGACAAATTGCCAGCTTCATCATCTCGGAAGGCTGAAAGTTCACTGGTCCAAGCGGCAACCAGCGGCGTGCGCCATTCACCTCTCGACCAATACCTGGAATTAAAACGATCACAAGCAAAAACAAGCACAGTAAAAATAGTGGAACGGCCAACTTTTCCCATACGCGCATCGGGATGCTGAAGGCAAAAATAGCAGCAATCAAGCCCACCGAAATGAAAGTGGCATGACGAAATACAAAGTAATAACGGCCGTAATTGGCATAACGCGGACCATCCGCCAGCGCAATAGAGGCGGAGTAAACCATTAACAAACCGAACAACACCAGTGATACAGCAACAACCAATACGTTGATATCCAGCACAGGCAGACGAGTGCGCCCGGGCTTAACCGCATTAATGCCACTGGTTAGTTCAGCGAACAAGCTCATGCAACCTCCCCATGATCGAGCGCTAGCGCGTTAACGGCATCAATAAACACCTGGGCCCGATGAACATAGTTTTTGAACATGTCCATGCTTGCACATGCAGGCGACAGCAATACGGCATGCCCAGGTTGAGCCATCGACATTGCGTGCATCACGGCCGCCTCCATATTCCCTGCATGCACCAACGGAACGTTTGTATGTGCCAATGCCTCTTCAATTAGCTTCGCATCGCGACCAATTAGCACCACGCCTGCTGCGTGCCGCGACACCGATTTAGCCAATAGTGAAAAATCTTGACCCTTGGCTAAACCGCCAGCAATTAAGACAACCCGTTGCCCCAGTCCTTCCAACGCGGCAACAGTGGCACCAACATTGGTGCCTTTGCTGTCATTAATGAAATCAACGCCAGCCACCGAGCGAACAAACTCGGTGCGGTTCGGCTCACCGGCATAGTCGCGCACCGCATGCAACAAAGGCGCCCATGGTTGACCCAAAGCACGAACCATTAACAATGCGGCCAACGCGTTCATCGCGTTGTGGCTTCCTCGCACCCGCAACGCGTCGCTGGGCATTAGCTGCATAACACGCCCGGATTTACGTGTAGGCTTGACCGCATCTTTGCGGCGTCGCGCTGATTGAGGTATCTCAAAATCTTCTGGCTCTGAGGCTAACAGCCAACTTACTCCATGCTCTTCATCCAGCCCAAGATCACCAACATAAAGCGGGCGACCCATACCAAAGCTACGAACTGACAGCGTGTCCAACGCATCGATCATGGCACAAACATTGGCGTCATCACGATTCACTATTGCCACTTCGGCCCACTGCAAAAGCCTGGCTTTCGCCTGCATGTAAGCCTGAAAAGAACCATGCCAGTCAAGGTGATCTTCCGAAATATTAAGTACCACTGCCGCATCAGGCTTCAAACTGTGCGTTGAAACAAGCTGAAAGCTGGAAAGCTCCAAAACCCAAACATCGGGAAGCTGCCCGGCATCCAGCGCATCCATTAGGGCTGTTAAAGCAGCCGGGCTGATATTGCCCGCCGCCACGGCAGACAAACCGCAACCTTGAACCAGGTGCCGCGTCATGGCCGTTACAGTTGTCTTTCCGTTAGTTCCTGTCACTGCCAGCACGCGAGGCTTGTAACCCTGTTCGCACAAGTCGTTCAACGCGCGTGCAAACAATTCAATTTCGCTAATAACCTCAATGCTTCTCTCGTGCGCCTTCGCAAGAAACGTCTGTACGCCCGGCGCATTCGGCGCTAAGCCCGGGCTAACGACAATATTTGAAACTGACGTTAGATGCGCTTCTGATAAAGCATCAGATCCGCAAAAAAACTCGATCTTCGAAGCATCTACTTCATGCAACAATCTGTCACGGCCCGGCGGATCATCACGCGTATCAACCACCCGCAACGGCACCCCCGCACGCGCACACCAAAGTGCCGCGGCAAGGCCTGTCTCACCCAGTCCAAGAATCAAGACGGGATGCTCCGTTAACAAGGAAGGAAAGCGATAATCCACCAAACTTCTCACCGTAATTTCAAAGTTGCCAAACCAACCAAAACCAACATCATGCTGATAATCCAGAAGCGCACAACCACCTGTGTTTCTTTCCAACCACCCACTTCAAAATGATGGTGTAGCGGCGCCATTCTGAATATTCGGCGACCCTCGCCAAAACGCCTTTTCGTGTACTTGAAGTACGCCACCTGCATCATGACCGACAAGGTTTCCACAACAAACACACCACCCATAATGAACAGAACAATTTCCTGGCGCACAATGACTGCAATCGTTCCTAACGCGCCACCCAACGCCAGCGCCCCAACGTCGCCCATAAACACTTGGGCGGGATAAGTGTTAAACCACAGGAAAGCCAATCCGGCTCCGGCTATTGCCGCACATAAAACCATCAGCTCGGACGCACCGGGAATATAGGGAAACAGTAAATACTTTGAGTAATCAACGCGCCCGACGACATAAGCGAAAATCCCAAGGGCGCTACCGACCATCACGGTTGGCATAATTGCCAGACCATCCAGACCATCGGTTAGGTTTACTGCATTACTGGACCCCACAATGACAAACCAGGTAAGTGCAACAAACCCAAATACACCCAGGGGGTAACTCACGCTTTTGAAGAATGGAACGATCAAGTCGGCCCGTTCAGGTAAAGCCATTGTGAAGCCACTGGCAACCCAGTCTCTGAAAAGCGGCCACAAATCTGCGTTTGCCGGCGCAGAAACTGCAAATGCCAAATACACCGCCGCCA
>NZLH01000166.1 GCA_002694155.1 Pusillimonas sp.
ACGCCTGCGCGTGCCGGCGGGTACACCTCAAACGTCTTAGGCTCGCGCTGATCGTGCAGGTAATGTTGGATTTCCGGCATCGGCGCCATGCTGCGCCAATGAGGCCGAACTCTGTCGAGCACCGAACTGCTTGCCAGCGTCACGACACGCTTGCGCGGTGAAGAAGTGTTGTGGCTGACCGAAAAAAGAAAGCTGGAGTCATTGGGTAAGGTTTGCGTAACACCTTCCACCAGCACAACCTTCTCCGACTTTTCATACAGGTCGGGACGAATCTTGTACGCGTCCAGGCGAAAGTCACTTAACCAGCGAAGCAACTCCGTTTTCTCCCAATAGTCGTACCCAGCGTCTTGCAATACATTGGTAACGCGCAACAGAATATCCGAGGCTTTCATCAGAACTCATCCCGTCCGGTTCGCAATGGCTGGCTTGTAAAGCCGTGTGCGCCATCGTCAGCGCACCGGGCAATCTCACTGCGAAACGTCTCAAGGTAGGTGGCCACACGGGACGGTTCGGCGTACTCAGCGCCGGGGTGTTGATGTAGTCGACCTAATGCGCCAGCGGCAATGACTTCCGCATATTCTTCGAGCAGTACATCATCGACTTCGGTTGCTTGACGAGACGGCGCATAGGCCACCTCAATTGTCATGGCGCGCGCGACCTTTACCGACAGCTTTGGAACCAGGCGGATAATGCCCGGTATCCGACAGTGATAGCAGTCAACAAAGCGCGGGTCGGCCGTCTCAAGATTCGCCCAGCCCTGAGGATAGGCGGCATCCAGTTCTGGCCGTGTTTTCGAGGGTATCTGGCCATCTGGCAGCCACACGGTCGTAACCAGCTTAATTACCGTATCGCCTTCCGGCGGGTCGATCTCGTATTCATCGATCCGGGGAAGCAGCGCCATTGGGCCGACTATCGAGCGAAGCACCTTTGTTTTCGTGCAGAACTCAATGCACGCGTCCACAATGGCGTCGTCGACAGCCGGCACCGGCGCGTTGGCGATGAACGGCAACACGTACCGATGGAAGTCCTCAACCCGTGCCATTTACTCGATCTCGCCAGCAGCGCGTGAGTTGGCCAGCGTGACGATCTGGGCAATCATTTCCTCTTTCTTGGCATTGGCCGGTAACTTCGTGTTGAAGTTGGATTCGGCATACTGGGAAATGTCGGCACGCGTCATGCCCTCAAGATTCGGCAGGTCAAACGTGCGAGGATTGGGGTCGTCGTGCTCACTCACGTCGGGGTCAACTTGGGTCACAACCAGCCCGATGTTTGCCGGGTCTTGGTCAACCGTTGCATCGTCAACGATTTGCCATACGTCCTTTACTGCCGACAGCTTTTGCGCAACCATCGGCGGCAAAAAGTGAATCTGGCCAGGCGTCCATATCAAGCCGGTGTTGGCCACGTTATCCACCTTCTGTGGCTTTTTGCCGATGTATTTGACCGGCAATAAGTGGCGATTGTCTGCATTAGTCATGTTCAGTTCCTGATAAAAAATGGCCCGGTATTGTGAGTACCGGGCCAAGTCGTCGCATTTGCGACCGGAGACAACCTATTTAAGCGACACCAATAACCTTGCCATTGACGATGATGCTCATCGTGCCAGCGGCAAAATTGGCGCCACCTGCCGTCAGAACCAGCTTCACAGGTCGCTGGAACGTGATCGGCGCAGACGTCGATTCCTTTACGCCGGCGGCGGCGACATCGGTTGTGTCAGCAAACCAATAGTCGTCGTCAGCGGTTGGGGAGTCGCCATCCATCGGCTCAAAGCCAACTTTGCAAGTTGCGCTGGCGCCTGCGGCATGGTGTTTAAGACGAACCTCGTAAACGCGAACCCCGGCAGGAATAACGCCGAAGTAGCCTTTCTCGGTATTAAGGATAGTGGCGGTAAGTTCATAATCCTCCACCCATGCGTTGCCATAGGCCGACATGTGTAGCGGCTTCTGGTTAAAGTCTGAAGCGTGATGTGTTGCCATGATTAGGCTCCTGTATCAAATAGATTCACCAGGTTTGCCAGTGGCCGTTAAGGCCACCGGCTTACCCATTAGGTGTTGGCGTTAACGACCGTATCCAGCGCGATGACGCCGTGATCCGTGGGGATCTTCTCGCCATTCGAGTTGGGCACCGCGAAACGCAGTTTGGCTTTGCCGCCCATGACTTCACCCGCGACTTCAAGGTTTCGCTCGAAGTTGTAGCGCCGCTCCATCCAGTTGGCGTGCGTTTCAGAACCTTGGTTCTTGCCGTAAACGTGAGCCAACGCCTGAGCACCCAGCAACAAGGCGCGGTCAACGTGATAACCAGCACTCAAGCTGTTAACCGTTACTTGCGACTCAGCTGCAGTTGCCACACCAGCACTTGTGCAATAGTTGACCGAATCGCCTGCGTCAAAGCGAATTGCACGATCAGTCTTACGCACAAGGATGTTGTGCCAAATACCGGCTTCACCCGTAAAGAGCGGATGCCGCTTGCCGCCAGTGAACGATGAGGCACGGTTCCATGCGTTTTGCAGGAAGGTGCGCCATTGCAGACTGTTGGCGGTTGTGTTGGTCAGGATCGATTGCCACTGCCGGTTTGTCACCAAAAGCAGGTACAACGGCTCATCGTCTGCCGCCACATCACCGGGCAGCTTGATAGGCTGCAACTTATACTCCATGTCGTCGATAATCGCCCCGAGATGGTCGATATGCTCCAACTTGAGTACGTCGGTTGTGTCAACCGCGTTCAGTGCTTGGCCACCCTGAACCAGCGATGAACCATCGGCAACATAGTGACGGTTGTAGGTTGGCGCTTTGATCGTGTTCACCATGATTTCAGCAAACTCAGGATCGCCCGACAAAGGTACAACCCAGTCTGTACCAACTTGCGAGCCACGCGCACCGGCCAGGTGAACGATGGACGACTGGTCGTTTAAACGCTTGAAATAGCCCATCAGGTTTGCCATTGCCAGGCCACGCAAGCTGTGAACGGTACGCTGTTGGCTCATTTTGCCGCCAGCGTCCACAACTTTAGTGGTCAGGTCAATGCGAATATCCATGCTGGACATATCCAGGCGTTCGCCCTTACCTTCCGCCATCCTGTCACCCATGATTGGCTTGCCGCCGGTCTGGTTGATCAAGTCAACGGATACGGCATCGCCTTGGCTTTTTGAAAGGTCGGTCACACGCACGAGTGGCATGTCAGGCGACGTTTGACCTTTCAGCTTGGCTTCAGCGCCCGATTGCTTGGGTGCTGGGCCGGTCAGGTTATTCATCAGCGACGATTGACGCTGCGTTTGTGCAAATAGTGCGGCCCCAAAGACCTTACGGGCTAAGGGAGAACCGACTGGAATGGACGTGCTTGCCATGATTGATTACCTCATCGATTGATTACGAGAGGCGTGCCAGCTCCGCCTCGATTTGCTCGGGCGACATGTCCATGAACCGTTGAGTCAGTGCGGTTGATGTCATTTCGCCTAGCGCGTCGTGGTCATTGCTTGCGGCAGGTGCGCCGCCGGGAATGTCGGATAGTGTGTTTGGCCCGTTGCTTTGTTTCTGCGCTTTGTCGACCGCAGCGGCAACTTTCTGTTCTGTGGCTTTCTCGTCTGGCTGGCCACCGGAAGAACCCGGTAACTCGATGGAGCCATTAACAGATTCGTACATACGAACGGCTGCCTCGAAGCGCTCTTTCATCGGTCGTCCGTGCCACTTGGACTGGGCACGCAACATCTGATCGAACTCGGCTATTTCGTTGTACTTTTCAGGGTCATTGGTACGGACGTGAGACAGCTTGGGAACTTCGGCGATGGCTTCTTCAACCGTCAATTGACGTTGAACTGCCGCTTCCTTGGTTCCTTCTTGAACAAAAGACGATGTTTTGGCGTGCTCGCTTTCCAGGGTGTTGATCTTGCCGATCAACCTGTCCAGCACATCAGCAATGCCCGGAGATTCTTCGCGTAGGGTTTCCAGCAATTCTGGGTCAACAATGTCGCCCACGTCTGCTGTTTTGACCGACTCGCCCGACTCCTTGGATTTCTCCATTAAAGCCAGCTTCTCGGCCAGTTCCCTTGCGGCTTGCTCCGCACGAATCGCCCGTTCACGCTCGCCTTGGAGCACTGAATAGGGAATTGCGTGTTTACCGTTTTTGCTCTGGATGAACGATTTCTCTGGATCTTCCTTGTCGTCTTCGGCCTTGGCCTTATCCGCGTCGGGATCCTCGCTCTTACCTTCAGCCGCTTTGGCCTTATCCCTCTCGCCTTCTTGGACACCGGGCGTTGTGTCTTGTGCTGTTTCGCCCTCTTTCAGCTCTGATTGCGCGTTGGATGTTTGGTCGTTGGAAGTTTCATCGCCTTCGGACAAATAGGCGTTGATGTCTTCCTCAGACATGCTCATGGGGTCTTTCAGGTATTGGTCCAGCTTGTCTTGCGTACTCATTTACACACTCCTAGTTCTCGCATAGGTGCGACACATAAAAAAAGCCCCGACCGGTATCCCGGAAGGGGCGCTGCTGCACGTATCCCTGTGCTGGGTAAATTCGATTTGTCTTTACTGAAGCGTTTGTTGGTTGATCTCTTCGGTTAACTGGGCAAAGTCTTTTTCAAGCTCTTCAACCTTTGAGGCGCGAAGACGCAACCGCTCACGCTCCAGTTCACCGGCTTCTTTGATCTCAGCCTTCTTCAATTCGGTTTCTTGGCGCATGCGTTCTTTCTCAAGCTCAAGCTGATACTCGGCCTGCTTGTTCTGACCGCCTTGCGCTTCCATTTGCTCTGTTGCTGCCTCGGCACTTAGCTTCTGCGCTCTGGCCTGCTTCTCGGCTACTTCGGCCTCGGCCTTAGCCTTTTCTAACTGCATAGTCTCGGCCTGGACTTGCTGCTGTGCCTGCTCTTGCTGTTTGGCTTCAGGGCTGTTCGGGTCGGCCAAGATGCCCATCTTTTTGCGCAGGAACTCGGCCATTTCCTTGCGCTTGCTGAAGTCGGACATTTCCAGTGCGAACGGCACGAGTAGCGCCTGGTAGTCTGGCGGCATGCTC
>NZLH01000167.1 GCA_002694155.1 Pusillimonas sp.
AAGCACCCCCGAACCTTCGCCCGCAATATCTGGGGTAAGCGCGAGGTCAAGCGCCTCGTGTGCAACATAGGCTTGTGGTTGCGCTTGCACACGCTGACGCAAGGCTTGCTGCTCTTTCGAACTTAAAGCACCAACCAGAACGGCATTTTGCTTCATATCCGAGAAAGCAGGCTTAATAACCAAATCGTTAAAGTTGGCCAACACGTAATCGCGCGCTTGGGCATCGCCACACCACCAGGTTCGCACCGAGGGCATTTTTATGGCTTCACCCAACACTTTCTGACACAAATCCGGAAAATAAGCCTGCAAACCGGGCGACTCTAGCACGCCACTGCCCAAAGCGTTAGCCATCACCAGGTTCCCTTGGCGAACCGCTTGCACCAGGCCGGGCACACCCAACAAGGAACCGGCGTCCAGCTCCATTGGGTCGCACTCCCAGTCGTTCATGCAGCGCAAAACAACATGCACCTTTCTTAAGCCGCGCAATGTCTTCATATACAAAAAGTCATTACGCACAGTCAAATCGGCACTTTCAACCAATGGAAAGCCCAATTGGCTAGACAGATAAGCATGTTCGAAATACAAATCGTGTTCAGGCCCGGGCGATAACAACACAACAATTGGATTATCGGCACGGTTCGCAGCATAATGCTTCAGCGTATGTTGCAATGTTTCGTAAAAAACCGTTTGATGCCGCACATGAGACGCCGAAAACGCCTCAGCCAGAATTGGCGCAATAACCTGACGATTCTGCAGCGCAAACCCTGCGCCCCTGCAATCTTGCGTATAGTCGGCAATTAATTTCCATTGCCCGTTGGCACAGCGTGCAATGTCTGCCGCGTATAAATGCAGCCGGGGTGCCTCGTTGGGAAGCAAATACTGGCATGGCCACAAATAACCTTTTTGGCCAAGCACTAAAGCCGCAGGAATATCACTGCCCACTAAAAGATGCTGGGCACCGTAAATATCTTTCAACACATAATCAAGCAGGTGTGCCCTTTGCGCAATTGCCTCGCTAATCGTGGCCCATTCGTCTTGCTCTATGGCAACTGGCACCAAGCTTAAACGCCAGGGCTGGTACAAACCTTCCACTTCGGAATAGGCGTTATAACTAAGGCCGAAACTGCGCAAGCGTTCCGCGACCAAATCGATAGGCTCCTGGAAACCATTGGCAGCATACCCTTCCAGCTGGCGCACCAACGGTATCCAATGAGGTCTGACAACGCCCTGCTGGTCAAGCAGCTCGTTGTAATGCCCCTGAGTATTCAAATATTGGCTAAACAGCGCGTCCTGACTCATTTAAAGGGAACCAAAAAGTCACGACTGATGCGATCGCCCAACTCGTTAATGCGGGCAAGATAGGCTTCAAGATAGTCGTGCAAACCCGTAGCAAAGATTTCGCTTACTGAACCGTACTTCAGGTCGGCGTATAACCGGCCGGCCATTTTCACCGTGGCATGCGACGGCGAATCGTGCAACGAAGCCACCATTTTGGCCACATTACCCGTGCATGCAGCCAACGAACGAGGCATATCTTCGCGCAAAACCAGCAGCTCAACGACGGCGCGCGAACTAATTGCGTCGCGATACATACGACGATAAATCTCGAAACCAGACAACGAGCGCAACAACGAAGCCCAATAATAGAACTCGGCCGAGACATCCACCTGGCTTTCAGCGGACGCATGCGGCTCCCCTTTTTGAAACTTAACATCCAGAATTCGAGCCGTATTGTCTGCTCTCTCTAGAAATGCTCCTAATCGGGTGAAATGGTAAGCCTCGTCGCGCAGCATCGTACCTACCTGCACACCTCTTAATAAATGTGATCGCAATTTGATCCAATCGAACAGATGAACAGGGTCTTTCTGCAAAATGCGACTCTTCAGCATTTTGTTCATATCCAACCAGGTGCCGTTCAACGTCTCCCACACTTCAGTAGGCAACACCCCGCGCACCGCTCGGGCATTCTCGCGTGCGGCGCGTACGCAACTTAACATTGATGAAGGGTTGTCTGGGTCTCGCACCATAAATTCAATAACATCCGTAGCCGAGGCGCGCGAGAACGTAGCGAAATACTGGTCGGATAACTCGGAAATTTCCAATACGCCACGCCAGTTCCCTTCTACATACTGTTCGGCTGTGCTTAACAGCGCGGTTTGATAGCTTACCTCCAGCATCCGCGCGGTGTTCTCGGCTCGTTCCGCGTAACGGGCCATCCAGAAAAAATGATCTGCTGTCCGACTTAACATGCTTGCCCTCGAATTTATGGCTATGTTGCGTGCGGTTTAACCTACAACCCACGTATCCTTGGTTCCACCGCCCTGCGACGAATTAACGACCAGCGAACCTTTTTTAAGGGCAACCCGCGTCAAACCGCCTTTCACCATGGAAATTCTTTTTGAACCGGTTAAAACAAAGGGGCGCAAATCGATGTGGCGTGGCGCAATGCCCTCATCTACAAACGTAGGGCAAGTAGAAAGCGCCAGCGTGGGCTGTGCAATGTAACGCCCCGGTTCAGCCTTGATCCGGGAGCGAAACACTTCAATCTCTTTTTTGGTTGCGTACGGCCCAACCAGCATACCGTAGCCGCCGGCACCATGTGTTTCTTTAACAACCAGGTTCGATAAGTTGGCCAAAACGTAATCTAGATCTTCCTGACGCCGACACACATAAGTGTCTACATTCTTCAGTACAGGTTTCTCGCCTAGGTAAAACTCAATCATATCGGGCACGTAAGGGTAAACCGACTTGTCGTCGGCAATGCCAGTGCCAATTGCATTGCAAAGCGTAACGTTGCCGGCACGATACACCGACATCAAACCCTTCACCCCAAGCTGAGAGTCCTCTCGGAAAACATCGGGGTCCAGGAAATCATCATCGACACGACGATAGATGACATCGACCCGTTGCGGCCCACGTGTGGTACGCATATACAGGTAGTTATCTTTTACAAAAAGATCCGGCCCCTCGACCAGCTCGACACCCATTTGCTGTGCCAGAAATGCGTGCTCGAAATAGGCCGAGTTATACATACCCGGCGTAAGCACGACAATAGTCGGGTCATCTACGCCACCAGGCTCAGTGCTGGTAAGGGCGTCAAGCAAGAGGCTGGGATAATGCGCAATGGGCGTAATGCGATTAGACGCGAACAGCTCGGGAAACAAACGCATCATCATGCGCCGATTCTCTAGCATATAACTCACGCCCGAAGGCACGCGCAGATTATCTTCAAGCACGTAGAACTCGCCTGTTCCGGCACGAACAATATCGATACCAGCTATGTGGGCGTATATGTTGTAAGGGACATCGACACCGACCATTTCCGGCCGAAACTGAGTATTGCCTAAAACCAGATCTTCCGGAATGCGTTTGGCGCGAAGAATATTCTGCTCGTGATAAATGTCATGCAAGAACATGTTCAACGCAGTGACTCGCTGACGTAACCCTTCTTCAAGCAAGGCCCACTCTGATGCGGGGAAAATTCGCGGAATGATATCGAAAGGAATTGTGCGTTCTGTACCAGCCTGGTCGCCATACACCGCAAACGTAATCCCGACCTGTTGAAAAATAAGCTCGGCCTCTTCCCTTTTAAGGGCAATGTCCTGATGCGCCTGCTCTTTCAACCAAGACGCAAAGGCCTGGTAGTGTGCGCGAACCGCAGGGCTGGCAACGCCCGGATTCACCCACATCTCGTCATAAAACGACATGCACTTCCCCAAAATTCGATAAGGTTGAAATCATTTTACATGCGGCGATAACGCGCGTTTGACGCATTAGCGCATCACGACGCCTTCGTGTTTGCCGCCAACATGCGGACACATTACACTCTTTGCTTTGCAACCGCGGTAATTTTGCCCTTACCCTTACAAGTACCCTGCATGGAAACCACGCCAAAAGGTCGCAGCATTCGTCCAAACCCCGAAAATTGTCCTTGGAAAGAAATTCAAGAGGATGGCCGCAACCTCACGGTTGATCAATTTCCCAGCACTGTAATTGTGCAACTGGCCAACTCTTTGCGCCGTGAGGTAACAACCAAGTACGCTGAAAAATACGGTCTTACCGTGTCAGAATGGCGCCTGCTATCGCTGCTGGCGCGGTTTGCGCCCATTCCGTTTGGTGAACTGGTTGCTTTGTCGGGGTCTGATAAGGCTTTGGTCAGCCGCACATTGCGTTCGCTTGAGCAGCACGGGTTCTGTACAGTTCAACCCGAGCCCGGTGGACATAAGAAAAAACTGGTCTGTAATATTACGCCCGAGGGGCGCGCAAAGCACGAA
>NZLH01000168.1 GCA_002694155.1 Pusillimonas sp.
AGCGGCGGGCAACGTGGGCGACATGCTGTATTTTGGAACAGGAACGCCAACATTGGCCGGACAGATTACCGCAGTCAACGTAAATGCGCAGGCAGGTATCAACCAACTTGTTGTTGATACGACCGTTACAGGAGGTAATATGCCACCTCAACCGTCGTACTTTGTTGTGGCTCGCAACCAAGTTGCGGAGTCTCACGGGGTGTTGGGTCACTATGCTTTGACAACCCTTACGCACCCCGGCACAACACAGGGGGAGCTGTTTGCTGTGCAGTCTGATGTAATGAAAAGCTATCCCTGATAATTCAGTATCTTTGTGGGTATGAGTGAAGAAACTCTACCAATTCAATTAATTGCAGACATTCCACTTCGCAGGGGTGTTATGTGGGAAAAAATTGCGGAGTTTGAGAATCAACTCAAAGACATCGAGGGAGCAATGTCACATACGGCAGGAGACCCTCAGTCTGAAGAAATGAAAAAGGTTTTTCCGCTGAAACAACATATTGAAGGCGGCCTTTATACGAGGGAGATTCACATGCCCGCAGGTTCTTTGGTTATCAGTATGATTCATAAGCAACAGCACCCTTCTTTTTTGTTGAAGGGTAAGGTTTCTTATCTAACTGATGAAGGCGAAGTAGTCACTATCGAAGCACCCCACAAAATCTTTACTCAGATAGGAACTCAAAGAGTTCTGTACATCCACGAAGACACCGATTGGTGCTGCGTGTACAAGACAGATGCACAGACTTTTGAAGAGGCGGAGGCTGACGTTTACACTAACAATTTCTACGACCTCCCTGAGAGCGTAGTAGAAGAAATAAAACTACTATGGCAGGAGTAATGTTTGGCTTGTCGGCTGCAACACTAGCAGCCATTGGAAGTACCGCTATTGCAGCAGGTACTACAACTGCATCTTTCATTCAAGCAGGCAAGCAGAAAAAAGCGCAGCGTAGAGCTGAACGCGAGGCTGACAGAAAAATGAAGCAGGCTCGCAAAAAACTTGAGATGAACTACATGGAGTCGCTGTCTATCCCGCTTGAAGCATACGAGCGTGAGATGGAGGCCATTCAGGTTCAAACAGCTCAAGCTACGCAAGCTGCGGTTGAAGGCTCTCAGCGTGGTGTAGCCGCTACAGCAGGACAGGTTCAGCAGGTCGCTTCAGAAGCGCAGGCCAATCAGCGTACCGCAATGGCTGAAGACCTGTTTAACCTTGAGGCTGCCACGGCTGAGGAAGCAAGCCGCTTGAGAGACATTGGTGTCAATCTTGACCTTGCTGAGGCCGAGGGCGCACAGGTGGCTGCGGCTGACGCAGCAAGGGCGAGAGCGCAGGCTATTCAGTCAGGAATTGAGGGTGTGGGAAACACCGTGCAAGCGGGTCTTTCACTCGTTCCACTGTATCAAAAGCAAGGAGCAGGTGCTAGACAGGCAGCATTGTCTAAAACTCAATATGATGACCCTACCATTCAGAGGATTGGAAACATTGCAGGGCAAGGGCAGGCAAGCGAAGGTTTTACAAACCTCGACCTTGACGCAGTTGGTCAGATGTCGCGGCGCGACTACAGGGCTTTTGAAAAGAGCCTGACACCTCAGCAAAGAGGACTATTGTTTAACGCTGACTACTATGCAAACCTTATGCCGGGCGGCATGGGTTCTTTCTACAACATTGGTAGCGGTACAGCAATCGGACAATAATGGCAAGAACTTACTTTAAGGCGCAGCCTACCGCTGCAGAAACGCAAATTGATTGGGCTGAAGTTGGCAAAAACTTCAGTGACATGCTCACTGAAGAGGCCCGCGTCCGTGAAGAAAAGAAGGCCGCGATTGATGAAGCCTCTCGGCAGTATCAAAAAACGCTCAACGATGTAGAGCAGGGTCAGAGTGCCACCGCCAATCAGTGGTGGCTTACTGCGTCAAATGAGATGCAGGAGCAGATGTTGATGCAGGACAGGATGCTTAAGTCGGGCGCATTGAATCCTCGTGACTACACCCTCATGCGTCAAAACCTTGTCGATGGAACAGACGGATTGATTGATGTTTTTGGCAAGTTCAATGTTGAGTTTGAAGACCGAATGAATAGGTTCGAGAACGGCGAGTCGCAGGACTTGGAGCAGTGGGCTATGGCTGAGTTAGAAAACTTTGGAAACTTCCAAAAAACAGCGGTCGTGGTAAACCCTGAGACGGGAATGCTTAGTGTGGCTGATGTAGATGAGAACGGAGCGATTGTCAACGACCCCAACAAGATTCGTAGCGTTACTTCTATGCAGAATCTTATAGCTCGTCGCTATGACAAGTATGACCTTGACGGAGCAACTACAGAGTTTGCGGACAGCATAGGTACATGGGATGAAATCAACAGAAAGTACGGTGGTAGAACTGCCAAGGGCTTGATTGAAAAAATTTCTGACCCCTTCGTTAAGGAGTTTTCCAAGGAAGAGCTTATGTCTCTTGGCATGAGTGAAGCAGATGCCATTAAGTATTCTGCTGAACTGAATGTGTACAGGGCCGGAGAAGACCGATTTGTAGAAGACATTATGAGTGTGTGGTCTAACACCTCATCTATCCTTACCAACAGCATGAGCTTTGCTCCTAACGGTGAGGAGTACACGTTTACGTTTAACGAAGAGCGTGCTGAGAATGAAATCCTTTTGAGAAAGGATGGTCAAGGACAAATTTTTGCTGAGTATACAGAAGAGCAAGAAGCAGCCGTAGCTGAAGCTATCCGTGACAGCCTGCGTAACAAGCTCGACAGGACGATTGACACTACTGTTGTGTCTGACTTTACGCCTAAGACATCAGATGAGCGTAAGTCAGGTGAAACATTGAAGCAGCAAGGCAATGCATTTACAAACGTCACCAAGCTGTACAGCGGTACAGACGCTGAGGTTGAAGAAGCTGAAGCATTCCTGCGTTCTATCAACCCTGACATTACCTCAATTACTCGTAACAACAATGGTGTTGTCGTGACGTATAAGGATGGGTCAACGGAGTCGCTTGACTTCCAAGACCAAAACCAAAGAGCGTGGTCTACGGGTGCAACGAACTTCTTCTTGCCAACAGGCTCAACGATTACAGACATCGAGGAGACCATCAAGGCTTCAGGATTTAGCGGCATTGGAGCCGAAGCTCCTTCTAAGTTTGAGAGAGACTTTGTCAATGCTGAGATTACTACCACAGAGACGAAGGAAGACCTTGATGCAACAATTACTCGCGAGCTTGGTGCTAATCTAGATGCTGCAGGAACATCGGAAATCTTTGTTGACAATGAAGATGATACTGCAAGAGATGTTAGAGCATTCCTTGCTGCCGTTCCGGGAGTGGACTTCGTTGTGTCCCCCGCCGTAGGAGGAAGCGATGTTATCACCATCTCTGTTGGAGATGAAGTGGTCAAGAGATATGATTTAGATGGCATCAACTCTACTCAACAGCAGGAGTATTTCAACGACCTGAAAGACTTTGTCATTCAATACTACATCACCAACACAGGACTTGAGGACAAGGCCACGCAGTTTGGAACGAAGAGACAGACTACACAGACTCAAACGAGAGCAGGTCAAACAGGTAACTCCGGTGGAACTCCTAGAGATTAAAACAAAGGATGGACGAACAGCTTCTAAAAGACTTTATCGCGACAGCGCAGAAGTACAACTACGACTATGATGTAGTTATGCCTAAGTTCCCTGAGCTTGCGGGCTATGACCTGCAACTTCTTAAGGATTACATCGCAACTGCAGAGAAGAATCAATATGACTATGATGTCATCAATCCAAAGTTCCCTGAATTTTTTGCGCAGGACGTAAAAAAAAAAGAGGATGCAGAAGATATGGCATCCACTTTGGACGTTGGTTCATCGGAGTTGTCTCCACTTCAGCAGCGTCTTGCACAGGAGGAGGAGCGTGCTGCGGACTTTGCTGCGAAGCAAAGGGGTGACCAACAAGTTCGTCAGGCTCTCGGATTAGAAGAACAACCTGAACAGCCTGAAGAACAGCGTGTAGCCGATGTCGGTGGCATGCAGTTCTCTGTGCCTACAGAAGGTGTTGTTATGTTTGACGACAAGGGTCGGGACATTAGCGACCCTATGCTTGTGGCAGCCCGCGAGGGGAGGCTCACTGCTGCGCAGGAGCCTAGAGACGTTAGAGGGGATGACTACGTAGACCCTGTAAACGAACTGTTTACGGCTGCGTCGCTGTCACAGAATGGGTATCCTTCACCCGCCACGATTAAGGTTGCTGAGGAGCAGCGTGCGAAAGACAGAGAATATACCGAAGCTGTTGTAGCAGATGAACAGCCCGCTCTTGAACAGATTCAAGACCAAGAGGAGGCTGCGGCAGAGTTGGCAAGAGTTCAGAAAGAAGCAGACCGTAGAGAGTTTCAGCTCTTGCCGGAAGTGCAAGAGTCTCTTGATGGTCTCACTGTTGAGGAGTTCACATCGACACCTAAGTCGGAAGCTATGAAGAAGCTAAACAAGGAGTACGGAAAGTACGGCCTTGTGTTCTTCGACAACTCCTTTTTAGATAACGAGATTAGGGTAAATGCCCCTGATGGTTCTATGATGGTCATTGCAGTAAATGCAATGGGCTATCCCAAGGCAGACCAACTAAAGCGTCTCAAAACATTTGTCCTCGAAAACGGACAGATGCTTGATGGCGTGGTATATGGCGACGCTGACGAGGGAGACAAGAGAGCATGGAGAGCACAAAGCATGCGAGAGAGAGGGAGGCTCAATGCCGATGGAACTATGTCTACTGTGCTATTTGAATCTGCTGAGATTGATGGTAAGAATGTAGTCTACCCAACGCTGTTTCCAAAAAACCCTGAAGACTACGGTTCTCACCCTGTATATTGGACAGAGCTTGAGGGGATGGAAGCGTATGAAGAAGCCCTCAAAAGAGGAGAAGTCTTTACGTTTGAGACAGCAGAGGGTGCGCAAGAGTTTGCTGAAGGCTCATGGAAAGACGTAAGCACTGCTGATGTCATGGCCGAAGAGTTCTTTGCTGAACGAGGAGCAGATTACAACTCATACAAGACGAATAGAGACGCATACTACGAGGCGAGAAACGAGCTGAACTTCTTAGAAGAAGCACCCCTGTATGAAGAGTCCTTGACCCCGGAGCAAAGAAGAAAGTACGGAGACAAGTATTACATCAACGGCACAAGACGTAACGACTATCAGGATAGTATGCAGCAACTGCAGGGCACTGTCGATTTGTTGGTTGACTTGGCTATGGACGATGACCTGCGTACAATTCAAGAAGACTTTGACGCTGAAACAAACAAGATTTTTGAGAAGAAAACTGCAGAAGCAATTGAAGTAAACAACTCAGCCAAAGACTACGTAACAGTTCTTGATGAAATGTCTGAACGATTGTTAGGCATGACAGCAGAAGAGGTAGCGATGGCTGACCCTCGCTCCATTCCTGCGGCTTTCGTCAATCAGGCTGTAGAAATAAGAGATGGATATATTGATGCGCAGAACATGTCTCAGATGGCGGCCAACGAATATCAGGTCGCTCAAACTTGGTTTAACAATAAGTTTGACAAGAGCATTCGAGGTGAGCTGATTGAGAACTACGCAGGTTTTGTTGAGGCCGTTGAGAATGGCTACGCAAGAGGACAGGCGGCAGAAGAGATTCTGAGTATCACGCTCGGTCTTGTAGACCTTGATGACGAGGCTTCGCTTGAAGAGGTTGCTAATGCTGTGGTGGGATACATGGAGCAGGCTCAAGGTTCAGGCAACACCAACCGCACACTCAACCGATACCATCAGGCGAAGGGCTTTGTAGAAATCTTCGAGGTTTTTAAGGACGACCCACTAGAGCTTGCCCTTGCATTGGCAGGCGAGTCTATGTCTCAGATGCTTCCTTACGGTGTTAAGCTCGTAGGAGGCGGTGCAGCTACGGGAGCTGTTGTCGGTGGAGGTGTCGGTGCTCTTGGCGGTGGTGTTGGTGCTGTGCCCGGTGCTATTACGGGAGCAGGGTATGGAGCGAGAACGGGTTTTGCAGCGACATCACTTGCAATGGAATACACCAACGCCGTGATGGACGCTATGCGGTCACGAGGATATGACATTACAGACCCCAAGTCTGTTATGAAGGGATTCCAAGATGAATCCGTGTGGGCTGAGGGTAGAGAGATTGGTTTGAAGCGTGGTATTCCCATCGCAATTGTAGACTACTTGTCTTCAGGTTTGGCGGGTAGGGTGTTTACCACAGGCAAGCTCGCATCTAAACCTGTTAGGGCAACGACCTTTGTGGGTGAGCGTTTCGTATTTGACCCTGCTGCTGAGGCTTTTGGTGAAGCCACCGCTCAGATTGTCGCAGGACAAGACCTTGATGGAAAGGAGATTTTCTCTGAAGCTCTCGGAGCGATTGGAAACAACGCACCGTTTGCAGTGATGAATATGACCTTCGATGCCATTGCAAACAATAAGCTACAGCTTGCTCAAGACCTAATGAGCATTGACGGCATGGCTGCTGAGGGTGCGTCAGACGCAAAGATTAGCGAGTGGGGTAATAAGATGGAGAAGCTCGGTCAGATTACGGCAGAGCAGAATCAACGTATTCAAGAGAATATAGGACTTCGTAGGGATGCTAGAAATCTTCTTGGCCCTGTGGGGAACCCTACCCTTGAGCAGAGGGTCATGGAGCTTATGGCTGCAAAGAAGGAGTTGGAATCTACTCCTAATAGAAAGTCGGTCTTCGGTGAGAAGATTGCTCAAATCAATAGAGAGATTGTATCTATCGTTGAGAACGGTCAGATGCTACCTGAAGAACAGCAAACTGTTCTAGCAGGTATTGGTGTTCTTGGTGTTAGTGAGCAGCAAGCACCCACCGATGTCCGTACAGGTATCGCTTCGTACATGCTCAATGGAAAGCAGGTAACAAAGGAAGCCTTCCTCGCGGAAATCAATAAGATGTCCAACCGTCGTCTTCTTCGGCTGCAGGCCAA
>NZLH01000169.1 GCA_002694155.1 Pusillimonas sp.
GCTTTGCCGTTGTCGGTTCGACCTTTAATGGTTCCCACCACACCGGTAACACCCAGGCCCCGATGCACTGGAATACCCCAGGACTCAAGATTGTTGGCGACCACATCGGCCGTGCGCACTTCCTCGTAGGCTAATTCGGGGTGAGCATGAATATCTCGGCGTATGGCCGTTATTTCTTCTTTCCAGGCAACAAGCGGTTCAATCAGTTTCATAGTAGATACTCGTTTTAATGCGTGGAAATAAACCTATATAAGGTGGGCTGATGCCATGGCATGAAGTGAGGCAGCCAGTTTGCTGTTGGCAGCATAAACATAACCACCGATGGGCCACGGCTCTTTATGATGCAGGTCTTCGGCAATACCGCCTGCTTCGCGCACCAATAAAGTACCTGCAGCGACATCCCATGGCGCCAGTCCCATCTCCCAGTAGCCGTCGAAACGACCGCATGCTGTCCAGGCCAGGTCGAGCGCAGCAGAGCCAAACCGCCGGACACCCCGGCTTGTATGGATCGCTTCGTTCAGCGTTGGCATGTAGTTATCGGTAAAACTGAAATCGCGAAAGGGTAGCCCCGTGGCTAATAGCGCTTCAGCCAAGGACTCGGTTTGCGAGCAATGTATTCGGTGATCGTTAAGCCAGGCGCCAGTTTCGTATAAGGCCGAGAAAATTTCCTCTTGATTGGGGTCGTAGATTACGGCCACAACGGGTGTATCGACCTTTAGAGGGGTGCCGTTTACAACTGTGCCACTATGCGCAACCAAGGCGATTGAAACCGCGTAATGCGGTAGGCCATGAAGAAAGTTGGTGGTTCCGTCAAGCGGATCAATGTACCATGTGGCCGTTTCCCTGGTCTTGCCACCTGACTCTTCAGCAATGATGCCGAAAGTGTTCGAACTGGCGTTCAGAACGTCGATAATGGCGGCTTCCGCTTCATGGTCTGCTTGCGAGACCAGGTCATTTCGAGCTTTTTTGTCGATTAGCAGGTCGTTGCGGCGGTGTGCGTACGACTGCAACACAGCTGCGCCCGCGCGAGCGGCGCGCACGGCAAGTTCAAGATTTTCGCTAAGGTGTAAAGCGTTGTTGTTCATTGGCAGAGCAGTTTCAAACAGGAACCCATAGTTTACGCAACATTGTGCACTGCGTCTTTGACAGAATGATGGAATCTGAGCATTTGAATAGAACTAAATCGGGGGGGGCATCGCCTCATACCTGGATCGCAGCCACTTCTAGTCTTGTTGGCACAGATACTTTGCGTAATCTGACTTTGTGTGACACGGCGTTTGGTGATGGTTTACGTTTTCTGGCGTTGTGGGCGTTCTGGCGCAAACATCGCGCACCGGGTGTAAAGCTTCATGTGGTGGGGTTTTCTGCTGTGCAGTCGTGGGCGGAACTGGCATCAGGCCGTGTACAGCCGGTTGGGCCGGAATGCCAACCATTGGATGCAGAGCTTAAAGCGCAGTGGCCTGATGCCGTGTCGGGCCTGCACAGGTTAACGTTTGAAAACGGTGCGGTTACGCTGACCTTGGCCTTTTGTCCTTTGTCGGTTGCTTTGCGTCAAACAGATGCCATTATCGACGTTTTTTGGCTGTCGGACGCGCACACTTTTCTAAACGCTGATTGCGGTGTGTCGCCGGCCGGGCAGTTGGTGCGGATGGCAAACGCCAATGCCCAAGTGCTAAGCACTGGCCTAGACGACTGTGACGCATTACACCAAACTTTGAGAAAAGCCGGTTTTAAGGTTCAGGAAATAGCGCAGGGTGGTCACAGTTTTGTTCATGGTCGTTTGCGTGAAGATCTGTGTTACACAAGACGATCTGCACTGGCGGGCGCCGATGTGATGGTCGTTGGCGCGGGTGTGGCTGGTGCTGCGATAGCCTGGGGCCTAGCGCAGCGCGGACATCATGTAAAGGTGTTTGATCCTTTGTTACGGGCGAGTAAGGCGGGGGCGCATGAAGGGCATCTGGCGGCGGCGGTGACCCCATATTTGTCAAGGGATGATGACTTTCGGGCGCGCTTGAGTCGTGTTGGAGTGGCCCGCGCCTGGGCGAACTGGTCGGTACTGGACGAGGACGCCCGGCCCCAGCGCTGCGGAACGCTTTGCTTGCCAACCCAAGGGCGACCGGCGGTGTCGTGGCAGGACATGCTTGAGCATTTGAAGCTGCCTGCAAATTGGGCTACGTGGTTAGCACCTGGTGAAGCGGCGGAAAAATGCAACGAGATGAATGAGCAAGGCGGTTGCTATCTACCTTCCGGGCTGTTGATTCGACCTGACCGACTAATCCCTGCGTTGCTGAGTCACCCCCGCATTTCAATTCAGGCTCAAGCCGTTGTAAACGTGCGCAAACTGGGAGTGGGCGGCGGTTCGGTGGAAATAGAAGATGGTTCAACGTACGCAGCGCCGGTTGTGGTTTTGGCTAACGCCCGCCATCTTGGTTCGCTACTAAACAGCCTGACAGAGCCCGGTACTTTGCCCATGCTTGAACGGATGAGTGCTGTGCCCGGGCAGATAAGTTATTACGACGCAAAGCGCTTTAATGGCGGCCCTGCGTGTGCGCTTGATGCGGCTGCTTATTTGTTGCCGCAGATTAGTGGTGTGCTGACTGCCGGTGGTACGTACGATTTAAGTCAAACCACAGCAAGGGTTTCGCCTGAAGGGCACCAGGAAATTATTGAAAAGTTGTCCCCGTTTTTGCCTGCGCGTCGTCCGGTGTTGGCAAGTAAGAGCGTTATTAAAGGAGGCTGGGCAGGTTGGCGTGCGGTTGTAACTGGCCGGTTGCCTGTTATTGGGCCGCTAGACGGGTATCATGACCTGTGGCTGGCGACAGCGTATGGTTCCCGGGGGCTAACCTGGGCTGCGCTGGCGGCAGATTTGATAGCGGCCAAGCTAAATAATGAGCCCTCAATTATTGAGCGTGATTTGCTTTTTGCTTTGCGCCCCAGATAGGAGAATTAGCTGGAAAATTGGCTAATTCTCACCTTTTTTGCGTCGCGATTTTATTTTATGGCGTAAATCCGTCAAAATATGCTCTTTTGGACGCTTTCAGGCGATTGATGCCCAAGGATTCGTTGTGTCGACTAAGTCTGACTCTGATAACGTGAAATCAATTACGCTTTCGCGGTTTCTACACGCAAAATCGACAACAGTCGATTTTGAACTGGAGGATTCGGAACTTGTGTTCCGAATTGAAGCACATGCGCCGGGTGTTTTCCGTATGCGTTGTGGGTCTGTGGCCTCTATGAATACCGAGAAATTAACTTCTCGAGCCCGACAACAAGCGGAAATGCTGCTTGTCAGGCAAGACCCGGTTGGCGAGTTATCAGTTAGCTCGTTAATGCCCGAAGAGGGCGATGGCTGGCGTATCGAGCAAGGTGATATGGTTCTGGATATCATGCGTTCGCCAATGAGCTGGTCGTTGTTCAAAGGCGACGACTACCTGTTGGGGTCGGCTGGTAATTCAGGTCTTGATGTATGCGACACCGAAGACGGATCAAGCTGGTGTCTTAGTGTGGGGCTTGATGACGAAGAGGTGCTTTGCGGCTTGGGTGAAACGTCGGGTAATTTAAACCGGCGGGGCGAACGTTTGGTAAGTGATCAGGCGGCGTCGCGAGTGTTGCCTTTGTTGTGGAGTCCCACTGGATGGGGGGTTTATGCTAATTCCTTGGGGCGCACCACTTATGATTTGGGCTCAACTTTGCCAGGCGAGTGCCAACTTACCATCGACGATCGCACGTTTGATATCTTCCTTTTCGTGGGCGACCCAACAGAGGTTTTAAACCAGTACACGGCACTAACGGGTCGCGCCGGGCAGCCTGGGCTCTGGCCAATGGGCGTGTGGTTAGATCAAGCGCCAGGGCAAACAACCGATTCTTTGCATGCTATTGCGCAAAGCTTGCGTACGGCAGGCTTTTCTTTCGACGTTGTCCGTTTAACGGGTGCCGCTGCCTATGCGTTTCAAGATGACAAGCCAGCTTTCGAGTGGGATGCACTGCGTGCAACTGATGCGCGTAGTGTAAGTAGCCTGTTCGAGTCGGTGAATGCACAAATTGTTGCGCCGACTTTCCCCGGGGTCTTTACTGAAACAGTTTTGTTTGAAGAATGGGAAGACCGTGGCTGGTTACTCATTGATGATGACGATGGCAGCGCACATATTTTTCCTGGCGATGAACTAAGCGGGGGTCGGCCTTATGGCTTGCTCGACTTGACTAATAAAGATGTTTATAAGCTGTGGTCCGAACGTCAGCGCCAGATGTTCGATGAAGGCATTGCCGCACCAATGTGCAACGCGCAGTACGAAATTCCAGACGGCATTACCGCTCGAGGTGGTGAGTGTGGCGCGGTTTTACGAACGGTATATCCTTTACTGGCACGTAACGCATTGTTCGATGCGTTTGCGGGTCATAAAACCCCACAAGAGGGCGTTATCTTAAGCAGCGATTTGTTTCCCGCAGTACAACGTTATGCATGGCAAATGGGTCCTGCAGTAAGTAACGACTGGGCGGGCATGACTCACTCGTTGCGAACGGCTTTGTCGCTGGGAGCCAGTGCTGTGCCGGTACAAATGCACACTTTAGGCAATGCGGAAAAATCAGCGCGCGATATGACGCCCGAGCTCTATGTCCGTTGGCTATCGTGTCTGGTTTTTTCAAGTAATTTCAGCTTTCAGGCAGTACCGTCCTTATTGCCGGGTGCCTTCGATGAAAAAACGCAGGCTTTGGTTCAGCACTGGTTGCAGTGGCGCTATCGGCTAATTCCTTATGCGCTGGGTATTATCGAGGACGCGGTTCGCACCGGTTTGCCCGTTCAACGTTCAATGCTGCTGGCTTTCCCCGACGATCCGGCCGCGCATTCGTGGGATACCCAGTATATGTTTGGTCCGGCTTTGCTGGTAGCGCCGTTAACCCAGCCGGGTAAAAGCACCAAAATTTACCTGCCTGAAGGCTCTGGCTGGTGGGATTTGAATACAGGTTGGCGCTACGAAGGCGGCACGGTGCTAGAGATGGAAGTTGGCCTTGATACGCTACCGGTGTTTGGCCGTGAAGGGCACATGTTGTGCTTGGGGCCTTACGCACCACATACAGCCGAATTCAACTCGGCCCGCTTGCTGGACGAGGTTTGGTTGTTTGGTATGCCCGAGCATAGCCCCGCGGCCATGCGCAATAAAATACGCGTAATGCAAATGCAGGGTTCCAGTTATATAAAAGGCTTGGAAGGCCTGAAAATATTACCTTCTGAAGGTTTGGAAGTTAAGCGTCGCGGCGCCGAAGTGCGCATTTCGCGTATGAGGTAAGTTGGTTGTTTGTGTCGGGCGAATATTAAGGATAAATTTTTTCAAAGTCGTTTGACACTTAAATAAAATTACTTCATAATCTTGTTCTTCGGTCGGGCTGATAGCTCAGTTGGTAGAGCACCGGACTTTTAATCCGTTGGTCCTGGGTTCGAGTCCCAGTCAGCCCACCAATAAACATGCGGGTCCCCTGTACTTCAGGCGGCCCGTTTTGTTTTGCGCCTTTATAAAGCCCATTGCTCTTGGTACCATGGGCCGGTTCTCGTTCCTGCCAGGGTGTGTTATGAATCGGTTTTTCATTGTATGTGCCATAGCGGCGCAATGTTGGGTTGGTTCAGCCGTTGCGGCTGATGCGCTGCAAACAAAGCAAGCGGCCAATAGCGTAAAGGTGGAAACGCTAATGAAAACCGCGCAATCGTGGGATGGCGTTAATTATCGGGCGTATCCGTCCGGGCAGCCCGAACTCTCTATTCTTAAAATTATTATTCCTCCAAAGACAACGTTGCCGTGGCATACGCATCCAATGCCTAATGCTGCCTATGTTGTAAGGGGCCACTTAACCGTTGAAACGAAGTCTGGTCAAACATTAAGCTTGCATCAGGGGGAAACGCTACCTGAAACGGTTGATACGGTGCATCGCGGAACCAGCGGGCCTGAGACGGTTGAATTAATTGTTTTTTACGCTGGTGTTGAAGGGCAGCCCTTGAATGGCCCGGGCCATTAAGTTAATAATGCCCGGACACCTGTATTTCGTTTTTTAGCGAGGTACGCGAATGGTGCGGGTAGCGGCGATAGACTCATCGGCGCCCGGACGAATGCGGATGGTTACCTGTGTGGCCCGGAATCCGTTTGGCAACTCAACACTACCTTCCAGTTGCGAATAATGGCCAATGCTTACACTGCCGGCGGGTATGTCCAGTGTGGTTGCCCGGCCGTTCGGGTAACGCCCCGCAACTGCGAAATCCATCACATCGTTAAATGTTGGCGCGTCTGGGCTGTCTTGCATAACAAGCAGTGTGTAATTTAGTTGGTCCTCTGCATTCTCAAAGTCTGCAGCGCGGATGCCCGGAGAGGTTCCGCGAGGATCAGGCGCTACTGCGCTGGCCAGCAGGAGGACATCGTCTTTGAGGCCCTCTACAGTCTCTTCGGCCGAGTCCGCGCGGTTGGTTTGTGCCGTTAACGCTGCCTGGCTTTCTTTTAACTCGTGCGTAATGCGGTTCAATTGCGATTGCAGGCGTTGCTTGTCAAGATTGGCGCTGTTTAAATCCTGGCGTAGTTGTTCGGCCTGCTCAACCGTAAGTAGTGTGGGGCCATAACTTTTTTGTACGAATAACACACCACCTGCACCCAGTACGATGCCGGTTAGCATCAGAATAAGCCAGCGGGGAACGCGCCGTTTTTTTCGGGTTGCGCCGTAAGGGGTGGGTTTGAACGTGTTGCGATTTGATGAACCAAATAATGCCATTGCTTGAATCCTGAGTGTTGCGCAGGTGGTGATACTAAATTAGCTTTTGCCGGAAAGCGGCGGTGCTTGAAGTTTGTGCTCTAGCGCCTGAAGACGGTTGGGTGTGCCTACATCAACCCAGTACCCATTGTAATGTGCTCCGATTACCTCGTGCGCTTCCATGGCGGCACGCAGCACAGGAGCCAGACGTGCCGGCGCGTTGCCGAGATCGGAGAACAGGGCAGGCTGGTACACGCCAATTCCCGAAAACGTAAGCTTACGACTAGTGTGACTATCATTGCTGTGACGAAGTTCATCAGTTGTATCAAGATAAAAATCGCCATGCGGATGATGTTCGGGGTTGTTAACCATTAGCAGCCAGGCTTTTTTATTGCGATCGCAAAGCACTTGCGCTTGTTGATAAGCGAAATTTGGTGACCAATCGCACCAAACGTCCCCATTCATTACCAGAAAAGGCCGGCCTCCTAAGAGGGGGAGTGCCCGTGCGATTCCTCCGGCGGTTTCAAGTGCTTTTGTTTCGGGTGAATAAGTCAGAGAGGCGCCAAAGGCTGCACCATCTCCTAAAGCAGACTCGATTTTTTCGCCCAGCCAGGCGTGGTTGATGACGATATCGGTGATACCGGCGCTAACCAGCCGCTCGATATGCCAAACAATTAAAGGTTTGCCTGCTACCGGTAATAATGGTTTGGGTGTGTGGTCGGTTAGGGGGCGCATGCGCTCGCCTCGCCCCGCAGCCAAAATCATTGCACGCATTACAAAGATAACCCCATGACCCGTGTTTTGCCTTCCAGGCGATCCAGTAGTCGAAGAAGGGGTTTGAACTGCCCGTAACGTTCGGCCACCTGCCGCACATAGGTTAAGACCCGCGGAATGTGATCGAGATAATGGTGCTTGCCATCGCGCAACGACAGTCGGGAAAACACGCCCAGTATGCGCAAGTTGCGTTGTAGGCTCATCCATTCGTAGGCGCGGTGGAAGTCGGCAAAGTCATTGTCCACGGGCAAATTTAGTTTCTGTGCGTATTCCCAGTAACGAATTGCCCAGTCCAGCTGTTGTGGCTCTTCCCAGGTAGTTCGAGCGTCCATTACAAGCGAAGCAATGTCGTAAGTAATGGGGCCGGCAAGGGCGTCTTGATAATCGATAATGCCAGGGTTGGCCCCGAAACGGGGCTCGGTACACAACATAAGATTAGGAGAATGAAAGTCACGATGAACCAACACTTTTTCCGAACGAATATTGTCGTTCACAAGTGTTTCGAACAGCGAGGCAAGATCTTCTGTTTCTTTTGGTGTAAGTGTGGCCTGGCAGTGATGTGCCACGTACCATTCTGGAAATAAATCA
>NZLH01000170.1 GCA_002694155.1 Pusillimonas sp.
AGTGATTTGCCTTTTGCCGAGTCACTACCCGCCCTTAACTACAAAGGTATTGACGCTACTGTTCATATTATTGGTGTCCCCGCCAATGTGTTGCGTGATGCACTGGCGCAGGCTTCATTAAAACTACTGCCCCTAGAGCGAGACGCAATCCAGGAAATTACTAAAGTAAGCCCGGTTCTCATGCCTTTGACTATCGCTGCCGGGACATACCCACGGCAAAAGCAATCGATTGCAACGGTTGGTATGGCTGCGTTGCTGTTATCAACCGATGCGTTAACTAGGGATGAAGCCAAACGGATTACCGAGGTGTTGTACGAAAGTGGCAATGATCTGCTTGAGAAAGGGTCGGCTCAAGGCGCACAAGTATCAATTCAGAATGCCCGAAGAGGGCTATCTGTTCCTTTGCATGTGGGCGCTCAAGAGGCGTTGCTTGATTTGGAAAGTATTCAGAAGCATCGTGCTCAGACACAGTAAATGTTTAAGTCTCTGGTTTGACTTTGCAGTGATGCAGTCTTCGCCAATATCTACGGGTCTCGGTAAGGGCATCATTGTCGAAGATGCCCTCCATCCCGATAGAACTGCTCAATCGATTGCCGATACTTCTCAAATTCAGCCCGCCCGTCGCAAAGGGCACGGGTGTGCGGTTCAATTGCATCTTTTAATGCGGCTGAAATTACTCGTTGGTCGACGCCTAAGATTCTTCGGTGGTGTGTAACGGTTCGGCCCGCGACAACTAAACTTTCAATATCCTGCCCAGTTGCTCGGGCACTAATTAAAGTGGGGATATCAATTAGTGCAGAATCAATGTCTTGGTTAATACGTTCCAGATTCAACACAACAAAATCGGCAGGCTGTCCTGGCTCAAGTCGTCCCCCTGCGTTGCCAGTCGCGCACGCCCCATTGCTGCATGCAGCGTGCATTACATTGGGCTGCGTTATGCCCTGCTCAAACCCCAAGCCCGCATGTAGCAGGTGAGTTAAGCGAATTTCTCGAAGAATATCGTCGTCATCGTCTAATGCCAGTGCGTCAAGGCCAATAGCGAACCGTGTGTTGGCATGTCGGAGTGATGTCAATGGCGCGATGCCTGACCTGAGCCGAAGGTTCGAACTTGTGTTGATTGATACAGTAACCTTCTTGTTTGCCAATAACTGACATTCTTGTGGCGTTAGCCAAGTCCCGTGTGCAATAGTGAGCTTTTCGTTTAGTAAGCCCACTTGATCGAGGTACTGAAGGATGCCGTTGGGGAAAGTGTTATCGGCCCATTCGCGTTGGTATCGTGACTCCAGCATGTGCATATGAACGCGTATTTTCAGTTCGTGTGCGAGCTCAGATACGCGCTCAAGCAAGGGGTGGGAGCACCACTCTACGCCCACAGGCCCAAGCTGGACTTTGAATAAGTTACTTTGGTCAAAGCGTGCAATAGTTCTTGCTGCGTCAATCTGGGCATTAATTGACGGAATGGGCTTAAGCCGCTTGCCGATTTTGTCCGAAAGGTCGGCCGGCATGCTTGATAAAACATGTTCATCGTTTGCGTACGCGAGTCTGTGTCGGTCTCGTAACGGAACGACAAATGCAACCCGTATCCCCACGTCTTCAGCCGCTTTCTTTACCGCCGCCGCCTCTTCTATCAGTTTCTCGGGATCGCGAGACAAGTGGCAATGCACAACCGAACCAATTCCATTTTGGGCCATATTGGCGAAGGCATTTGCGGCTATCAGGTAGGGGTCGATCGGCGGCAATGTGTAGGTGCCGGCAACCCAAGTCTCGACTGCCTGGTCTGCAACCCCGTAAGCCAGTGTCTTCAAGCCTCGGCCATGATCATGTGCATTGGCAAAGGAAGGAAGCAGAACACGGTTCCGGCTAGATTCCGTTATGGCGCGTTGCGGCTTCAGGGTTTCGATGACTCCATCTTTGTGGGTCAGGGATACGCCGCTTTGCATTGCTGGAGGGTCATGCTGGGAAATGCAGTGTGCGGCGGATACTGTTTGCTCCTTTCTCATTCCAGCATCAGCCTTTTGTTTGACCTTGTGCACGCGATCGTTCGAGGGCCGCCGCAGCACGTTGTTCAATTTTCTTGACCAGAGTCTTTTCATCCGCAAGGGTTAGCGTGTGATTGACTACAGCTTTTTCTCCCTTCAGGAACACATGCTTGACGTCCCGACTGCTGCATGCAAACACCAGTGTGGCAATCGTATCCAGCGCAGGCGCATGATAAAGCGTTGCTACATCGACACAAATCACATCGGCTATTTTTCCTTTTTCCAGTGAACCGATCTGTTTGTCGAGCATCAGGGCTTTGGCGCCTTCAATGGTAGCCATTTGAAGCGCACGGTATGCCGAGATTGTTGCCGGGTCAAACGTTTCTGTTCGCGCAAGGCTCACCAGCGTTTTCATCGCCTCGAACATGTCCTGTCCGCCAGCGCTGGCCATTCCGTTTGTAGCAAGCGCTGTCGGCACACCGCTGTTGATTACTTTTGTAGTGGGCGGGTTTCCCGTGCCGAGTGTTGTATTTGAAATGGGATCCAGAATAACGCGTGTACCGGTTCTTTTAAGCGTCTCGAACTCTTCAGCAGTAAGGTGGGCGCAGCTGAGTAATTGCACGTCAGGACCCAGGCATTCACCGTCTTCGTATACCTTGATATTTGAGCGGTGACCAAATGCTTTCTCGATCAGATCTGCATAAGCGTGAGACTCAGAAGTATGCATCTGTATGCCAACCTGATATTTGTTTGCGAGTCGGCGTGTAAGCTTGAACCCCTCGGCAGACAGGCCCCATGGCAGATTCGGTGACATTTGTATTTGAATCCGGCCGTCGCGACCCTCGTGGTACTGCTCGATCAATTGGCTGTTCAACGTTTCAATTGTGTCGAGTGACTCAATGTATTCCGGGCTTACCATTTGGTCGGTATAGGCCCGCGCAAGTACATATTGCAATTTATATTGTTTTCCAAGCGCTAACGCCCTGGCATAACGGCTATTGCCGCTGTCGTTGGGAAGCGCCATTGCATCGACCACACATGTATTGCCCGACTTGATATTCAGGGCAATGCCAACCTCTATGCATAAATCGAAATCCTCATCGTCGAACTGCGCGATCAGATTTTTTTGCGTTGTAAGCCATTTAATTAAATCCTGGTCAAAGCTAACACTGCGTCCAAATGTCGAATACAGATGTGAGTGCGCGTTGATTAAGCCTGGGAGAACGACACAGCCCGACGCATCAATTTTCTCGTAGTGCTCGGGAACCGGGGCGTTGGCCGCAAGAATATCGACGATCTTTTGATTCTCAATCAGCAACGTTCCATTTGTGTGGATGTCATCGGCCGCATTCATTGTAATAATGTGGCCATTCGTAATTGCCAGATTCGACATTGCTCTGAGTTTCCTTTGAACGGGGTTGTCTGGAATGCGTCGCCGGGTGTATAAGACACAGCCCGGCGCGCACGCGAAGGCTAGAAGCCGAGCTGCAACTCACTTGTTTTGATTTCAGGTGGGTACAGAACTTGCGGTGTGCCATCTTGAATCTGAATGAGAGGCGGTTTTAACGAGATGATCTGACCGGTTGGACCAAACTTTACCGGGCCCCAGAACGTCATGGCATCCATATTGGCGAGTGCGTCGCGAACTTTGCTGCGGTCAATCGTATCGGCGTTCTCGATAGCCAGTTGCAAAATAGCCCCGCATGCTGCCGAACCTGCGGATGAGTATTCTGGCACCATGTTGTAGGCTTTCTTGTATAGCTCGACAAATTTTGCCGGCGTACCGAAAATATCAGTGCCTTCATATTTTGCGTTGGCATCCCACCATGAAAATGTTGTGACATTGTTAATCAGGTCACCTACGCCCTCTTTGAAGGCCGGGTCGAGCGGCCCGACAATCATTGACAGGATTTGACCTTTAACGCCCAGTTCCGTCATTTGCTTGCGGGCGAGAATTAAGTCATTTACGTAGCCCGTTACGACAATCCAATCTGGATTAGACGCGCGCAGTTTGGTCAGTGTCGAACTGAAGTCGAGTGTTCCAATGGCGTATTTTTCAAATGAAACGACCTCTAGCCCGCGTTTGGTCACCGACTTTTCCATCTCTTCGGCAATGGCCAGGGGAAATAAGTCATTGCGTGCAATAATTGCGACCTTTTTGATGTTCGGGTGATCTTTTGCCACGATCTCCGCTACGGGTTCGGTCAAGGTCTGGTTGGGAGAATACACACCAAACAGATATTTGAAGCCCTGGTCATATACCTGCTCCGAGGCGGCATTGGGCGCAATCATGGGTACGCCGTATTTCTCTGTTACTGCGCTAACGGCTTTCACCGCGCCGGAACCGAATGGCCCGAATAGAAAGTCAACTTTGTCCTGGGTAATCAAGCGCTCTGCTGCTTGAACTGCGCGGGGCGTATTCGATTGATAGTCGACATAAACCATTTCAATTTTGTAGGTGTCGTTGCCTACTTTGATACCCCCGGCCGCATTGGCGGTATCGGCCCAGAGCTGAAAACCGTTTTGTTGCCGTGTTCCTTCAGGAGACAAAGGACCTGTTAGTGGCAGTGGGGCGCCAATCTTAAGTGTTTTTTCGGCGGCATAGGTTGCCGGTGACGCAATCAACGCAATTGCTGCGATTAAACCAAGTTTTAGAATGCCTCTTCTAAGTACGTGTGCCATGGTGCGCTCCTTATAGATGGACCAAGCGTTGTTGAGGGGTAGTGACGAAGTGTCCGCCACTGCTCCTCAGGATGAGGGTAGCCCCATATATGCTTCGCGAATGGAGGTGTCATATTTTAAATCTGCAGTGGGGCCGGTTATTGACACTTTTCCTGTGTCGATTACGACTGCTTTACTGGCAAGATCGAAAGCCGTCATGACATCTTGCTCCACCAGAAGAACAGCCAACCCGTCTTTCGCAATGCCCGTAATGATGTCGCTGAGCATTTCGACGACTTGCGGAGCAAGGCCCAAAGACAGTTCGTCAATCATCAGCAGGCGGGGGCGTGCCATCAGACCTCGTGCAATCGCACACATCTGCTGTTCGCCGCCGGACATCGTTCCAGCTTGTTGCTTACGTCGTTTTGCCAGGATTGGGAAGATTTCGTACATTCGCTCCACGTCGCGGCGAATTTCGTTCTGATCGGTTCGAAGATAAGCGCCGAGCAATAAATTATCGAGAACCGTCAGTGGCCCAAATAGTCGGCGGCCTTCTGGTACATGCGCGATACCCGCCTGAACGATCTCTTTGGCTGTAGCATGCGTGAGGTCTTTATCGTCAAAAACGACACGGCCCGAACTGGGTTGTATTAGCCCCGAGATTGTTTTTAACAACGTACTCTTGCCCGCACCGTTCGAACCCACCAAACATACAATCTCGCCGCTGTTAACACTGACATCCACATCCCAGAGAACCTGGATGTCACCGTAACCGGCACTGAGCTGTTCAACGGTTAAAAGCGGCTTATTCATGCACAACCCCATGCTTTTCTGCGAAGCGAGCACCCAGATAGGCCGAAACGACCTGCGGATCTTCCACAATTTTCTTCGGTGTGTCGTTAGCGATGAGCTGGCCTTGATGCAAGACGGCGATTTGATCACACAACGTAAAGACAACTTTTAATAAGTGCTCAATGATTACGATGGTAACGCCTTGTTTGGCTATTCCCCGGATTAATTCCAGCGCCTGGTTGACTTCCGCACTATTTAGCCCGGCATTGACCTCGTCGAGCAGCAGTAATTTGGGCTCCATTGCCAGGCTTTTCGCCAGTTCAAGCTTCTTCCGGAAGGCGAGTGTTAATTCGCTTGCCGGCCTGTTCGCGTAAGACGCCAGTCCGGTGAACTCGAGCTGTGCCATTGCGCTATCTTTGGCTTGATGTAGGCTTTGCTTACGGGCGGCGAACAGCGCACCGGCCATTACGTTCTCCAGTACAGTCATCTCAGGGAAAGGCTGTACAACTTGAAAGGTGCGAGCGATCCCTTTGGATGCAACTTGATAGGGTTTAAGTCCCTCAATGTGCTGACCCCTGAACAGGATCTCTCCTTGCTGAGGCGGGTGCACGCCCGTAATTACGTTGACCAGGGTACTTTTTCCTGCTCCGTTTGGTCCAATCAGGCCAATGATTTTGCCTTGTTCCAGGGTAAGAGAAACGTCTCGAACGGCGTGGATACCGCCAAAACTGCGACTGACGTTTTTTAGTTCAAGCAGGGAGGTCATTTGCTTGCCCTCCTTCCAAGAATTGAGTACTTGCCAATTGAGGCTAGACCCAAGGGCAGGAACAGGACAAGCAAGACCACAATAATACCCAGCGCGCCGGTATGGAACTCGAGAAAGTTCTGCCAGACAAATTCGTCGATAACCAGGAAGGCGACGGCGCCGATAATGGGGCCAAAAATAGTTCCAACGCCTCCTAGCAGGGCCATCACGATGGCTTTAATGGTAATCATGATGTCGAACACGTCGGCCGGTTCAATATAGCCTGTTAGCGAGGCGTAAACGCCGCCTGCCATTCCGGCAAAGACTCCTGAAAGCGCGAATCCCAGTGTTTTATATAGGGTCGTATTGACGCCAACCATATTGGCGGCATCTTCATTTTGTTTAATACAGCGCAAGCCGAATCCAAGTTTGCTACGTGCAGTCAAAAGCATACATATAAAGGTGATCGCACATACCGCAAACATGACGTAATAAAAATAAGCGGCAGCCTGTTCAGGAGTGAGGGTTGAAAACGGCAGGTTTAAGCCCATGCCACCACCCGTGAAATTGGTCCAGCTATTCGCAATTTCTCGTAGCACTTCAGCTACGATCAGTGTTGCAATGGCAAAAGCATGACCGCGCAGTCGAAGTAGGGCTAAACCCAAGAGCAGGCCCAGTGCACCGGCCACCAGGCCGGCAAATGCCCACGCCAGGAATGGCGGCATTCCGTTGATTTGCGTGAGCGTTGCTGCGTACGCGCCAATGCCAAAGAACGCAGCTGTGCCAAAAGATGGGTAACCGGCAAAGCCTCCGATAAAATTCCATGACATAGCCAAAATGGCGTACATGAACATTGTTGTTGCAATGCGCAAAAAGTAGTTGTCGGCGTATTGCGGGATAGCAGCCAGAACGAGCAGCACAATGATCGAGATGATGACGTGACGAGGTTTCATTCGAACCCCCTTACGCCCATCAATCCTCGCGGACGGAATATCAACAGCAGCAACAATAGTGTGAACGCAAGCGTTAGTGCATGTTCCGGACCGAGAAGCATGCCACCGAAACTTTCAATTAAGCCAAGCAAGATACCGCCGGCGACTGCCCCTGCAATACTACCTACGCCACCTAGAACACAAATGATAAAAGCCTTCCCCAGAAACAAATATCCGGTGATTGGCGAGAATGGGAATACGGCACTCATCAGTGCTCCGGAGCCCGCTGCCATGAGGGCTCCAATGGCAAAGGTCATGGCGTACGTCTTGTTGACCTCTACACCCATTAACGCGGCGGCTTCCCGATCGCATCGAACCGCAAGAATAGCGCGTCCGATTCGAGAGTTTCTGAGAGCGAGATAAACGACCAGGATCAGAAGCAGAGCCAGCAACATGGCCGCCGCCCGGTCAAGCGGTATGAAGACGCCACCCCATTCCGCTACGCCTAGTGAACTCGTTAGCACAACCTTGCGATAGTCTGCAGTAAAGGCTGCGAGCATGGCGTTGTTCAGAATCATGTCCAGGCCAAATGTTAGCGTGAGCGTAACCAGAACCGGTTTGCCCACCACCCGGTTGATGATGCCTTTTTGAATGTAGTAGGCGAATGCACCCACAATCAACCCGGCGCTGATCATTGAAAAGAAGGGGTGAATACCGAGCCAGGAATAGCTGAAAAATGCGACGTATGCACCTAGAATGATAAATGCCCCATGCATCATGTTGATAATGTTCATGACGCCCCAGACCAAAGAGAACCCAGCCGCAATACATGCATAGAGCCCTCCCAGCATGAGCCCGTTGACCAGGTACTGCAAATAGATCATTTCTGCCCCTTTGCACAGTTCTGAAAGGCGCAAATAATATCGATTTTTCTAAAAAATTCGATTATCTGCTTTAAGTTTTCATTGTTTATCATGTCGAGATTTGTGTCAACCTTTTAATTGGAAGCTAAATCTCGATATATATTTTCAGGTGGTGTTTGAATTTATTTTATTAGTTCATTGATAAATATATATTTTTTTATTCTTATCTGAAATTTGTGACGAGACTTATCTTGATCCGTTCTTTTTGAAAGGGGGCTTATTTTACTAATAGACCTTGCTTATTTTCTTATAACGCTCAACCATTCTAGCTGTGGCTCCGACAACTCCTTATCGCGTGTCAACACTGCACCTTTTAGCGCGGCTCGTATTTCGACTTCCGGTTCAGGTAGTGGTTTTTGCATTGCTGCATTAAGTACATGCTGCGCTTTTGCAAGTGTTGCGCCATAAAGTTGAAAGACATTCTCAACGCTGACATGCTGTGTGGGGTCATCCAGCCAACAATCGTAATCAGTAACCAACCCGACTGTTGCATAAGCTATTTGCGCTTCGCGCGCCAGGAAAACTTCTGGTACGTTGGTCATGCCTACTAAGTGGCACCCTGCCTGGCGCAAGAAATGGCTTTCAGCCTGGGTACCCAGCCGCGGGCCTTCCACACAAGCGTACGTCAGGTTGCGATGCGTGGAAACACCCAATTCACTTGCAACGCTTGTTATCCAATTCACCAGCGCTTCGCTAACGGGTTTTGCGGTTGAAACATGGGCTGCGACGCCGTTGCCAAAGAAAGTATGGGGTCGTTTGCCGCGTGTGAAGTCAAAATATTGTTCTGGTATGGCCAGCTCGCCTGGCTTAACGTCAAGCACAAGACTGCCAACAGCCGAGAAGCCAAGCAGCATGGTGGCGCCTGCCGCTTTTAATGCATAAATGTTGGCGCGGTAATTCACCTCATGTGGCAATAGGCGGTGTCCGGCACCATGACGCGCAAGGAAAAGCACGTCGTGCTCATGAAAGCGGCCATGAACGACATCCCCCGATGGCGGGCCGAACGGCGTTTCTGGTTGAAAGCGCGTTACAACGTTAGGTTCGGGCAGGTCATACAAACCCGTTCCGCCCATAATAGCCAGCATAGAAAAGCTCCTTTATTGTGCCCAGTGCCGGGGAAGGTGAATAAGGTCTTGCGGTTCGTCGATATCGGGAAGGGCTTCAAGCTCTGCCCAACTAAAGTTGGCCTGTTCTAATGCGGCGCGGGTAGCAGCCATAACACGGTCGGTGCTCCAGGGAATGTTGCTGAACAGGGCGGGGTGATGTTTTGCAAGCCCAATTAGCGTATACCCACCGTCAAGCGCGGGGATGAAAACGGCATCATGCGTCGTTAGAAGTTCGGATGCTTCATGCAACATAGCCGGGGTTAAGCCGGGCGCGTCGGTGCCAATAAGTATCACTTTACTTGTATGTTGCAGGTGCTGGGTGAAGGCCGCCGACATGCGCATGCCCAAATCGCCTTCGATCTGGCAACTTAAAACAACATTCTTGGTACGAGCAGTCGTTTCGAAAAACGGGTCGGGCGGACATGGGGTGACGCACAACTCAATGTGTTGAAACGAAGTGGTGCGCGCGATCGCGATGGTGTGATCAAGAAGCTGTTGCGCCAGTTCTGCGGCGCCTTGCTCACCTAGCTGGGGAATGAGGCGGGTCTTGGCGAATCCGGGTTTCGGCGCTTTTGCGAAAATAATTAAGCGCGTGTCCGTATTTTCTGCGTTCATTGGTAGTCCTTCACCAGTTGTGTAGCCGGCACGCCGCGCCAGTAGCGCCACCGCAAGCGCCACATTAACAGGATTGTTTTCCATACGCCGCGCGTTTCCCAACGTCTGCCCGATGTAAGCACTTTAGCGCTTATGCATTTTGGCTTTTGCAGTTTACGCAGCCGTTTGCATAGCTCTATGTCTTCCATTAAAGGCTGGTCTGGAAAGCCGCCTATCTGTTGGAAAAGCTGGCGGCTAACGAATAAGGCCTGGTCACCTGTTGCGATCCCGGTCAGGCAAGATCGCATGTTCATTAAGCGCGCAACCACTTTCAGCATGGGGTGTGTGCCAATAATTTCAACGTTGAAACGTCCCCAGCCCTGGTTTCTTATGGCGTTGTAAATAACCGTGTCTGCATTGTGGGGCAAAATAGTGTCTGCGTGCAGAAAAAGCAGGGTTTGCCCGTGTGCATATTGTGCGCCTGCGTTCATTTGATGCGCGCGACCAGACCTGGCGCTGAGAACCAGATCGGCATAAGGGGAAGCCAGTTCAGGTGTGCCGTCGTTGCTGCCACCGTCGACAACAATGATTTGGCTTCCTCGATTACGCAAGGGTATCAGGGCTGCCAGCGTGTCAACGATGCAAGACGCCTCGTTGAGCGTGGGCACAATAATTGATAGGTAAGGTTCCAAGATGATTACCTGTGCCTGGGTAAGGCTAGTTTTGCCTACGGCTCAAAAAAGCGTCTTATCAGATTAATGATTATGCGCAGGCTGGATAACGTGCGACTGTGTTTGGGTAATGCCTCGCATAAGGGCACCCATTAACAAGTCGGGGCCATGCCCATGATCAGTATCCGAGCCATTGTGGGCGTGTTGCTTAAGGTTGTTTTCCCATTGGCGCAGTACATTGCCTAAGACATCGCCAGCCGCCGCGGTGTCAGCTGCTTTGCTACCGTCGTTTTTATCTTCCAGACGGAAGATTGTTTTTCCCTTTTTAATTGTTTCAGTGACTTTCAATTGGTCGAGTGTTTCAGGGTCGACCGTGGTTGGGTCGTTCGACAAAATAACGAAGTCGGCAGTTTTGCCCACTTCCAGCGATCCTTTGCTATCTTCTTCGAAGTGCTGGTAGGCTGGCCAGATTGTCATGGCCTTTAAGGCGGTCATTACGTCAACACGTTGCTCTGGCCCCAAAATGTCGCCAGACCGTGAGCGGCGTGTAACAGTGGCCGACAGAACACGCATAGAATCGGGGAAGGCTACCGGCGCATCGTGGTGGGTTGAAAACATCATGCCGCGGTCGCGTACCCAGCCAGTGGGCGAGATGTTGTTGGCCAGCTTGGGGCCAACGGTGCGTTCGCGATGCCAGTCGCCCCAGTAAAATGTATGCATCGGGAATAAAGAAGGAAAGACATCAAGTTTGTTCATTTCATCAACTTGGTCTTCCCTTAGAAACTGCCCGTGAATCAAAACGGTTCGCCTGTCGGCTTTTTTGTGCTTGCCTTGTGCGGTTTTAATGGCGGCCAGCAAAATATCAGAGGCCCCTTCACCATTCGAATGCGTAATTATTTGAATATTGTTGTCGAAGGCCCAATTAATAGCATCGAACACCTGGTCGGCCGTTGCGGCGGTATAACCACGGTAGTCGGCGCGATAGGATTCCGGAGGGTTGTAATAGGGGCGGTCACGGTATGCGGTAAAGCCTTGCGGCGAGCCATCGATAGTTAACTTTGCACCACCCACACGAAAACCGTCTTTATATTCCTGGCTTACGTGTTTGGCAATGAAATCGCGATCTTGTAAAACATCTACATAGGTAACAACGTCAATTGGAATAACGCCTTTTGATGCCGCGTCTTGCATAAGCGGAACCAAAGGCGAGGTTGCTCGACCTTCCTGGCCGGTCGTATAGCCATATTTGGCCAGTAAGCCGGTGCCGGCAACAAACAAGCTTTGTGCCTGTTGTTGGTCTATTTGCCCAAATTTTTTGGCTAGCGCATTGAAGAATGCCGCCTCTTCAACAACGCCGTTAGGTGTTTTGCCATCTGATTCGCGCCTGATTACGCCGCCTTCAGGGTTTTGTGTTTGCGCACTAATGCCCGCTACCTCAAGCGCTTTGCTGTTCATTACGCCCATGTGACCCGATTGATGGATAATTAAAATGGGCGTGTCTTTGGACACTTTGTCCAGGTCTTCACGTGTGGGGTGGCGTTGTTCAGCCAGCTGCGCGTCATCGTAGCCAAACCCCAGAATCATGCCGATTTTCTGTTCGCGTTCGGCATTATCTTTTGCCCATTGGGTTAGGGTATTTTGCAGGCTTTGAATATCTTTCACTTTGCCATCTGGCGGCGATAGCAAATTTGCCGATAGGGCTTGTAAGCCAATCATGAAAGCATGCCCGTGCGCATCTACAAAACCGGGTAGTAGTGTCCGTCCTTCCAGGTCGTGAAGTTGGGTGTCAGTTCCCTGAAGCTTCATCACTTCGCCGCGCGAGCCAACAGCGATAATTTTGCCGTCTTTCACGGCTATTGCTTCGGCACGGGGCGCTTTGTCGTTCACCGTAATAATGGGGCCGCCTGACCAAATTTGGTCAGCGGCATTTTGTGCCACGCTTGGTAATGCAAGGGCCAAGCCCCCAATCAAGCCCGCTATGTGGGCTATTGCGGCTTTTTTGAACATTATCAGTTGTCTCCTCGACCTTTAGGCACAAAATAGAAATGAAAAGACGGTTTACCAACGCACCCCGATACCTGTGCTGTACACAGACTCGTTAATGCTGCCCTGGCGCCCGCCACTTACTTGGTTGCGTGCGTATTTCAGATACAGCGACATCC
>NZLH01000171.1 GCA_002694155.1 Pusillimonas sp.
AAGGCAGCACGTTGCGCATCGAGTCCCTGCTGACGCAAGCCTTGTTGCAAACCACCGATACCCATCAATGAGCCGACATCTTGCTGACCAGCTGCTGCAAATTGACCGCCTAGACCTTGCAATTGCTGACCAAAGGCTTGCTGCGCGCCACCCAGTTGTTGCCCAGTTTGCCCCTGAATATTGCCCAACTGACCAAAACCTTGTGCCACCTGTCCTGCCGTGCCTAGACCCGCCTGACCTGACGCCATTCGCGCCTGCATAGCACTCTGACCCAGTTGGCCCATGGTTTGACCGAGCAGATTGCCAGCACCATAAATATTTTGCGCCTGTTGACCTAACAACCCACCAAACTGTTGTTGTGCGCCTAGCTGACTGCCAGCCGTGCCCAGTTGCTGTTGTGCGAGTTGTTGTTGTGCAGCAAGTTGTTGGCTCGCTAACCCTTGTTGGAAGCCACCGAGACTCTGCCCAGCTGCAAGACGTTGTTGCGCCTCTGTTCCTAACTGACCCGCTAAGGCACGAGAAGCATCAAAGCGTTGGCCTGTTAGTCCAGCAAGTCCAGACGCAGCGGCTCTCTCTGCATCACGTTGTCGGGCAAACTCACCCATAGCCGCTTGTTGAGCCCTCTGGAAGCCCGCTGAGCGAAGACCGCCGACTTCCCGTGCAAGACCACGGCCCAAGGCCTCAGCGCGCTCTGCTGCAGTCAGGCGCGCCCGAGAACCAAAGGCCGATTCTCCCCCTGTTTGGATGTCTCTCGCTCGTTGTGCAATATCCGCTTGCGCAGCCCCTTTCATGGCATCCTCGATTGTTTGTTGGACAACCGCATCCTCATAGGGGTCAAAAAATTGTTGAGTCATTGAGGGATCGAAGCCGCCTGTCGTGCCACGTAACAGACGTTCTGACTCTCCGAGCCGACGACCAAACGCACCGACACCACGTCGCAATTGCTCCGTGGCCGCCCCGATACCTCTGCCAAATTCACGCCCAAGCCTAGCTTGTTCGCGGCCTAGCCTTTCACCTTCACGTCCAAATCGACCTGCGGCACGGCCCAAGGTTTCGAGGCCTCGACCCAACCCTGCTTGGAATTGTCCTAACGACTCCTCGGCCAATCCTCGCTGTTCTGCAATATTCTCACGCAAACCTCGCTCCGCTCTGCGAGCGAGACGACTTTGTTCATCAAGTCCTTGTAGGCCCTGCGCTAAACCTCTGCGTCGTTGGAAGCGCTCTTCTGCCGCGCCACCCAAAAGTTGCTGTAATGCTTGTCGCTGCGATCCTAACTGCCGTCCCAGTCCTTGCTCTATTGAGCCCAATCCGCGTCGGAACTGTCGTTCAGACTGTCTCAAAAAAGGAATTTGCTGACCTATCTGCTCTCTTGCCAGTTGCATAGCAGCTAATTGGTCAGGAGAAAAGCCAGCTATTTGCTGAGGGATGACAATAGGACGTCCCTGCTCATCAAAAAATGTGCGCTCTGCTGCGCGCATTGCGCCGGGTATGAAGCCGCCCTGCCCACCCAAGCCGAATAAAAGTTGCTGTACAATCGGGTCCATTTGCCGATCGGCGCGAGTGACACCAGCGACATAAGGCATGGGCGCGGCAACGTCCCCACCCTCTTGCAAGCGCTTCAATTTTTTTGGCGGCATGATCATCAGACGGCCTCCGGCTCTGTGGCAAACTCTTTGAACAAGTCCATCATCTCATACATCAACTTTGTGCCGCGCTCTCGGTCTTCCCCATTACCCGGAGTCAATGTAATGATTCCGTTGTTGTTCTTCATGTCAAACGCGCCAGCGCCTCGCACGGCTCGACCCGTCATTACGAATTCTCCGTCTGAAAGCATCGCGGGAATATCATCACTGACTTCTGTACCGGGCCCGTTGATATCACCGTCCATGCGCTTGAACTCTGCCATGTCAACATTACCACCCTCAGCAAAAGCCATCACAGGTCCGCCGTATCGCATTCCTGTGGCTTTTCCTTGTTCTAATCGCGCCTGAGCTTGAGTCGGGGCGCGGCCTCCGCTTAGCGTCGGCAGAGTGCCTCGCGGTAGTAAGCCAAACTCCACTGGGTTCGGGGCTGCAGTTCCCGACCGCCTTGCGATTTCGTTTTCAAGATTAAATCGACCCGCAGCGTTCATGACCACGTTTGGCGTCAGGGGCACTCCCTTGCGTCCCTTTGCTTCGTCGTAAGCTAGCTTTGCAAGAACTCCAGCGAGGGTTGCAGCACCAACGTCACGAATTCCAACATTTTCAAAAAGGCTACCTATACCACTACTTTTGCCTGTCCCACCTTGGCCATAAACATCCCGCAGTCCGCTCGCGCCACCAAGACCAATAGCATCTCCGATGCGCTTTATAAATTCTGGGGTTGAGCCACCCTGCGTAGGACCCGGCCCGCCAAATCGCACAAGTGCATCTGCTATTACTGATTGGGATACGCCAGAGGTCAAAAGGCTGGCAATATCGCCTTGTTGCTCTGGGTACTGTTGTAAATAATTTTCTATAATATCAGCGGGGTTTTGACCAGCGACGGTAGGGAATCCAGACCCCATATCACTTACTTTGATAAATCCACCCGCGAATCCGGGCACTCTGATGCCCTGTCCACCACCGAAATCTGTAACCCCTAAATTATCTCCGATACCCCCAAGAATGTCGCCGAGCGTTCCAAATCTACCAACATTATCAGCACCACCACCTCGGATGAGGCCAGATATCCCTCTACCTACATTACCTAAAAAGTCGCGTCCCCCGCCTTCGAAAATACCACTCAAGCTACCGATGCCTTTGCCTCCGCCGGGGAGAGGCGCACCCAAGGATGCTAAAGCCAAGGGACTCGATCTACCCTTCGCCACGTCATAGACCGTGCCAGCTCGGCTGATTAAAGCAGCGAGAGGTGCATGGGGTCCGGGTATAAATTGCGCTATTTGTGCGACTGGTCGAACGACCTTTTTTACGACCTTTTTGACACCTTTTGCAATTTTCTTGAAAAAGCCAAACTCCTCTAGGCCAGTCATAGGGTTCAGTGATGCAATTCCGAGCCCAGCCACATATTCTTCGGGATTAAGATCCAGCTCATTAAACCGTGTTTCTACAGCGCGCTCAAAATCTGCGTCATCCATCATGCCAAGAGGCAAAACAACTTCACCCGGTGTGAGGTGAGCAAGCATGGTGTCACCACCACGCCCTGCTTGAGAAAGTTCGAGCGCCATCGGGCCTAAAGGTGCTTCAGAACCTATGATTGCGGACTCTGCCAACTGCTGCGCCTTTTTAGCCTCAAAAGGGTCCTCTGCGGTCCTTTCGGCCATCATCAACTGCTCGATAGCTCCTCTTAGGTCCGCATTCGGGTCGGCCAGAAGGGCCTCTTGCGCCATCGATGCCTCTTCCATCGTCGCCGGATCATCGATTTCAAAGACTTCGCCGCCCTCTGCCATCATCATCGGAGAGGCTGGCATCGGCTCAGGACCCATCAAATTACTTATTCTTTGCTGTAAAAATTCATTCATGACGTCGTCACCGTTACAGTCCCTACACTACCTACCATACTTATCCCTGTAGGATACGTTTGATGGGTGTATAAGTCTCTGAATTGTACACCATCAAAGGCCTGATGAATCGAGTTAGTAGTATTGAAAATAATCGCGCCCGTGGCAAATTGTAATTGAGAGATCTCGGTGGAGTTGAAATGAGGACTAATCGTGAAATCTACTCGGCCCAAATTAAGTTCAAGCACTCGCACGAGCCGATTAAATGTTTCAACACTGACGTCTTCACCAGCCGCCAGCGGCAGACGAGTCGGAAGCAAGCTGCTCATGCACGACGTCCACTCGGTTGTATCTCAAGCCGAGTAGATCCAATCCGCCATTTATAGCCCTTTTGATCTACAGAGGCTTGGTCGTCGTCACTTTCAAAGCGCAAAACGATTTGACGACTGCGGGTGCGGACGCTTTTAAATTTTGTACTTTGAGTTATCTGGCTTGTGCTATCTGTGATAAGTGTGTCATTGGGGAAGTCACGTCGCTTTAAAACGATGTTCATCGCTGGGGTGTTGCTAGACCCAGCTTCGGTGACAAATCGCATATCAGGCAAAATTTCTTTCACAAAAGTCAAAGAGTCACCACTGCTTATGTCAATATCTGCGGACTCTACGAAAACCCCTGTCATAGCGTCCTCGTAGTCGTCGTATCCGATTTCGTGTCGGAATACACATTGCGATGATGACGATGTCGCGGAGGCAAACGGCAAGTCTTCAATCCCTGCGTCAAGCCACGCGTAACGCACCAAAGAGCCAATAGACCAATGGTTTTCCTCATAGTTAAAAATGACGTAACGTGAAATCTCACCCGTGCCATCTTCAATGCTAGGGTAAAAAAACCACATTTCGCTATATTCACTGTTGACGCCCATGTGGCACTTAAAGGCTTGGCCGATGTCAAGATCATTGAAAACATACTCTTGCACACTGCACGGTAGTTTTTGCACTGATCCGTTGTAAAAGTAAAAGCTTGTCTTACTTGCAAAGTAAACGCCGTTCGGGGCATTGACCGCTGCTTTTGGCCCAATCAAGCCTGCACCCTCATTGACTAAATTCAAGGCAAAAGTCAGTGGAGGACCGATAAAAGTCATCGAGTACAGCGACGTGTCGGTCCAGATCAGTATCTCTTGACGAGACTTGATTGCACCCACGATGAATGATCCCGAGGAAAGCCTCACTGAGCCAGCACTATTTGTAGCTGTGGGCTCGAAATCAAGCTCATTTTCGGAGTCAGAGAAGGCCACGAGCATTGGGTCGATGGTGCCAGTGCGGCTAGATCCTGAAATCGGGTCAGCACCGAGACAGATGAGATGACGGTCAGTCTCTGATGTGATCACTTGTAAGGCAAGCGTGGGCACTAAATTTGCGCCTGATACCTGCGAGAGCTCTACTGCTCTTGTTGAAACGCCGTTGTTTTCCACCCATCGAAAAATACCGCCACCGCGTGGGTTGATAATTAAATTTTCACCGAAGTTGTCATGTGTCCAAAGACGCAGTTGTGCTGAGGCTAGAATCGGGGTCGAGGAGCCCCAGCCTCCGGCCCCCCATGTGCCAACACCCCAACCTGTAGATGTGACAAATGTGTCAAGACCGACATTAATCTGGTACACACCGACAACCGATGAGCCGCCATTACCGCTATCGGAGCTATTCGCAGTGACAGCTGCCCCATCGGTGTCCTTCGCTGTAATTTCGTAAGTGTTAGCGCTAGTGACGAGTGATATTTGATATTCTTGATTGAGAACAGCAGCAGTGACATTGCCGCCCAAGCTTGCCGCACCCGAGAATGTCACAAAATCATTATTGACCGCGCCATGTGCTGTATCTGTCACCGTAATGGTGGACGACCCATTGGTTGCACTGAAGGTGACGTCGCCAGCTGACGTGGTGGATCGGATTGGCGTTACGTCGTTATAGTTTTCGCCTTCTTCAATGTAATACTTGAATGTCGTGCCCACGCCCAAAAACCGAGTGCCGTCCAAGCTAATCCAACTATGGAGAGCGCGACCAATACCAAGAAAAAAATCAGTGCCAAGCTTAGACCAGCCGCCAAGTTTTTCAACCCGGCCCTTGCGAAAGCGAATAAGGTTGCCATCGACCCATCCACCTTTTGCCGCATAATCAGTGGATTCCTTGTCGATCCCCGCCCTGAATTCTATGGTTTGCAGAGGCATCTGTTGGCATCACGCAAGCCGAATGATTGCGCCCGTTGCGGTGGGCGACGGGAAAACGATCGTAAAATTGCCAGCGGTGCTGGTTTTGTCTCCGCCAAAATCGATCGCAGCTACTGCCTTATTGCTGGCTGAA
>NZLH01000172.1 GCA_002694155.1 Pusillimonas sp.
CTGCGAAGCTTCCAGTGCAATGGTTGCACCCTGCCCAAAACCGGCTAAAGCGGTGGCCTCGCCTGTCAGTTCAAAACGCGACTGTACCTTTTGTATATAACGAACCAAATCGGGTAAGGCACGCTCTACCCGACCAAGATAGTTGTATTCGTTTAATTCGTTTTGATCGAACCAATGGTGTACGGCGGGTTCCGAGCGCAAAGGCCCATACGGCAGCACCAGTACAGCCTGCGGAAATGCTTGCATTAACGCTTTTTTTAACTGACCCAATTGCGTCGGATCGGCAGCATCATCGTGCAGCAATACAAATAATTGTTGCGCAACTTGATGTGCTGGCGCAAAAACCAAGGGTTCAGGAATGGAAGTATCAGAAAATTCGCTCATTCAGACATGATACGAAAAAAGCGGCCATTTTCATAATGCGCGGCGTGTTGACCCGGCAAAAACCCACAATACAACTTGCATAAAATAGCCCCTTTCAATTACTGTATATATATACAGTAAAATTAAATTATGAATAGTACATCTTCCAGCCATACAGACTGCATCAACATACACCCCGCACTTTGGCGTGCATCACAGCTGGCACAAGGTCGGCAACATGTTGTGCCAACCGGTTATGCGGTCTTGAATCGCGAGCTACCCAGCGGCGGGTGGCCCAACAGCACGTTTATTGAAATTTTGCCGGCAGAAATCGGTACGGGCGAAATCAGCTTGTTAATGCCAGCACTGAAACAGGCTGTTCATAACAACCAGCGACGCATCATTTTCTTGAACTGCCCACTTGTACCCAACGCGTTATGCTGGTTGAACTGGCAACTGAACCCCAATAACCTGGTGTGGGTACACCCAAAGCAATCCAACCAGGTTTTATGGGCAACCGAACAAATTTTGCGTCACGACGCCGGTGCCGCTCTTTTGGTGTGGCTGCCCTTGAATATGCCTCTGGCCGCCATGCGCAAACTGCATTTGGCCGCACAACGCAGCACCTCGTTATTTTTTGGCATAGCAGAAACAGCACATCAACACCGCAGTAGCCCGGCACCTTTACGCCTGGGCCTGAAAGGCGCACCGGGGGGCATTCATATCAACATTATCAAACGACAAGGCCCAACGCACGCAGGTCCGCTATTTATACCTTTAGCTTTTAAAGAAAAAAGCCACTTCGCTTTCGAAAGAAAAGCACCTCAACCACATCAAGCGTCAAACCATGTCTTGCTGGATCAGCCTTTATATACCACCTGACACACCCCATTTTCAGGCAACCCTAAGCTGGTTAATACAGGAAATGCAATGCTATACACCCCACATTGCCTTGCCGGTACCGCATACCCTTGTACTTAGTGTTCACGCCAGTTTGTCGCTATTTAACGGTGCCCATATATTGGCCCGAAGAATTCAGCAACATTGTCATGGCGCGTCGATTAAGCCAGTGCTGGCAATGGCGCCTACGGCTACAGGCGCACAGTGGCTGGCATGGCAAACCGTAACGTCGCGCCGACGTATTTTGCAGCAATCGCAATTAAACCGGCAACTGGATGCACTACCGGTTTCCGTTATTCCGCAGGCCCATCCTTATTTAAACTGGTTGCACGGTATTGCCTGCCATTCTATTGGGCAGTTACGCCGGTTACCCCGTGCAGGGCTGCAGCAACGTACCACGCCTGCACTTATTCAAGCTGTCGACCACGCTTACAACAACGCCCCTGAACAATTCTTGTGGGTGCAGCCACCCAATACCTGGCAATACCACCACGAACTTGCTTATCACGTTCACCAGGCGCAGCAATTACAGCACCCTCTTAATATGCTTTTGGCACAAGCCTGTCGGTGGCTGGCACAACATCGCTGTGCCTGCTCTGTTATGCATGTACTGCTACACCACGAAAAAGGTCGCAAAGCCAGGCCACCCGGTTTTTTAAAAATTTGTATTACACAACCCGGCTGGCATACAGACCATTTCCAGGCAATCTTGCAACAACTTATATTAAATTTACAGCTACCTGCCCCGGTTATTGCTCTTACACTGCATATTCCCTCTACCAGCCCATTACCCAACCAGGCTGCATCACTATTCCCCAATCCAGAGCAATGGCAGCAAAACGAAGCCCATTTGTTCGACCTGCTTCGCGCCCGGTTAGGGTCTAACGCGTTATCAATACCCAATGTTCAACCATTGCATTGCCCCGAAAATGCCAATCAGTGGGACACCCCCTCCACACGCCCTCTTTCGGCCCAAAAACGCACCGCCCCAGCTCCAAAGCCAGATCACGGCTGGCCAGTTCGCCCATTCTGGCTACACACTGAACCGCTTGCGCTGACAACCCGCCGCCACCAACCTGTTTACCAGGGTGAACCTTTAATCCTGTTACACGGGCCCGAACGCATTGATTGCAGCAATTGGCTCGAGCCTTACCAGGCGCGCGACTATTTCATTGCACGCAATACGCGCCATATTCATTATTGGATTTTCCGCGAACACCGCCAAGTTAAAACTAGCCGGCAAGAAACAGCCTGGTTTTTGCACGGCGTTTTTGCCTAAACCGTCAGGTTTCCATTATGGCAACAAGTGTCGCAACATTACCCAACTATGCAGAGCTCGACTGCATATCAAATTTTACTTTTTTGAAAGGGGCGTCTCACCCCGAGGAATTGGTACTGCAGGCACACCAGGCCGGTTATAGCGCTTTGGCATTGGCCGATGAGTGTTCTGTAGCTGGCGTCGTTCGGGCGCACATAAAAGCACAGGAATGCGGCTTGCACTTAATTATTGGCAGCCGTTTTGTACTGCAGCATGAACAACAACCCAGCGGTGAATTAATTGTACTGGTAAGCAACAAAGAAGGTTATGGCAACTTATGCCAACTTATTACCCTGGCACGCAGCCAAGCCAATAAAAAAGCCGGCTATCAACTAAGTTTGCACGACCTGGCCATTGGTGCGCCCGGGTTTCCCGAAATACGACATCTGCCTGGATGTCTGCTTATTTTCAAACCCTGGTTTAATTCGTCTGAATCAAACTGGCAGCACACTTTAAATACGTTACGCACGCTTTTTCAAAGCCGACTTTGGGTTGGTCTTACTCACCAGTTACGCGCACATGATGCCTATCAACAGAATCAGCTTTTTCAGGTTTCAAAACATTGGCGCGTTCCATTGGTGGCATTGGGCCAAGTCGACATGCATAAGCGCTCAAGGCGTTTGTTGCACCAGTTGGTCACCGCCATTCGCCTGGGCACCCGCATTGAAGAGTGCGGTTACGCCCTACCTCAAAACGCCGAACATTTTTTGCTGCCACGATTCCAGCTTGGGCAACGCTTTACGGCATCCGCTTTGGCGCAAACCCTTTGCATTGCACGCCAGTGTCAGTTTTCCTTAAGCGAAATCCGTTATCACTACCCAACCGACACAGTGCCAGAAAACGACAACCCTGCTGCGTATCTGCGCGAACTAACTTATAACGGTGCCCGGCAACGCTACCCTAACGGTATTCCAAACCAAGTCAAACAACAGTTAGAGCACGAACTTGTCGTCATCCAGCAGCTAGAATATGAAGCCTACTTTTTAACTGTGCACGATATTGTGCAATTTGCCCGCTCACGCAACATTCTTTGTCAGGGGCGAGGCTCGGCGGCTAATTCGGCCGTGTGTTATTGCCTGGGTATTACGGCCGTTAATCCGGCGCACAGCAACACATTGTTTGCGCGCTTCATCAGCGCCGAGCGCAATGAGCCGCCGGATATCGATGTCGATTTCGAACACCAGCGTCGCGAAGAGGTCATTCAATATATTTATAAGCGCTACGGGCACCATCGGGCAGCCCTTACCGCTGTAGTCATCACCTATCGGCACCGTAGCGCATTGCGCGACACAGGCAAAGCGCTGGGCTTCGATGCAAACATTATTAACCGGGTTTGCAAGTCTTGCCGCTACTGGGATAAAACCCAAACCTTAATCGAAAAACTGGCTGAACAAGGGCTCGACCCAGAACTGCCTCGTGTGCAGGCCTGGGCCTTACTGGCCCAAACACTACTGGGTTTTCCCCGCCATTTATCACAGCATCCCGGCGGTTTTGTCATTGCCAATCAAACTCTTACAAGGTTGGTGCCCATTGAAAATGCCACCATGCCCAACCGGCGTATTGTTCAGTGGGACAAGGATGACCTTGACGCCATGGGGCTGTTGAAAATAGATGTCTTGGCATTGGGTATGTTGTCTGCCTTAAAACACGCCTTGACATTATTAAGCAGTAAGTATCAACGCCCTTTTCCTTTGCACGCTATCCCGCAGGAAGACAAAGCCACATACAACATGATTAGCCAGGCCGACACCATTGGCGTTTTTCAAATTGAATCCAGAGCGCAAATGAGCATGCTGCCACGACTGCGGCCGCAAACATTCTACGACCTGGTTATTCAAATTGCTATTGTGCGCCCCGGCCCTATTCAGGGCGACATGGTGCATCCTTACCTACGCCGCCGTCAAAAATTAGAGCCTGTGCAATACCCAAACCCAAAAGTGCGGCATATTTTGTCACGCACACTAGGCATTCCCATTTTCCAGGAACAGGCCATGCAACTGGCCATGACCGCTGCC
>NZLH01000173.1 GCA_002694155.1 Pusillimonas sp.
CACCATTTTTTGCCAGCTGGGAAAAAAACTGTGTGCCCGTTTCCGTAGGAACAAAATAAGGCGATACAACCAGAAAACGCTTTTGAGGGGCGCCCAATAAGTGGGGTAAAGCGTCTATTACCAACTTGCCCTGGGGCGCAAGCCCCTGTGCTTTTCGGGGGTCATCGCTGACTAAATGAACCGGCCCCCAACTAAAGCTTAAGCGCCCGTTTTTAATCGCGTCGAGCAAGCCGTACTTCGAAACAAAGTCTGAATACTCCTGCCCGATAGGCTGATCTTTTGCGGAACTTGCCCGTGCGGCTATTGATACGCGATTGGACGATGGCGAAACAATTTGATCTACCGGATACGAAGACTGACTGGACCAGTATTTTTGGAAATCATCGGAAATGGCGTTGGCAACCGGCCCAACCACCAAAGCATCCAGGTCCACAAACAAGGTTTCCTGCCCAATATCAAAATACTCGTCGGCAATATTACGCCCACCCACAATAGACGCGGTGCTATCTACCGTTAGTGATTTGTTATGCATCCGCCGATTCAGGCGCGTGAAATCGGTTAAATATGACCAAAGGCGAAACCGCCGATGCACAAATGGGTTAAATAAGCGTACGTGAATATTCTTATGCTGGTTTAGCACCCAAAGCACGTCATCCATGCCCTTCGTATTATTATCATCAAGCAGCAAACGCACCAACACGCCTCTGTCGGCCGCCCTGCGCAATGCATCAAGCATTAGCGCACCGGCCACATCATCATTCCAAATGTAGTATTGCACGTCGATTGAGTGCTGAGCCAGTTCGATTAAGCCCAGGCGCGCAGCCAGCGCCTCGCGCCCATTAGGCAGCAAGGCCACACCCGATTGCCCGGCGTTAGCCTGCTGTAGCGGCGCTAACGCTTTAGCCAACGCGCTGACCTTGTTCGTATTAGATGTGTTCGTCATGGTTTCGTGTACCGGAGCAGGTAAGCGACTACAAGCGGCCAAACCCAAACACAGTAAACCCATTAACAGAAATCGAAGAAATTTAGCCACGATATTCCTGTTGCAATAAAGAATGCACACAGGATACCGCAAGCGTTGTTTTTTATGAACGATGATATTGCGATTCAAGAACGAAAAACGGGTTTCGGAAAACTTTCCGAAACCCGCATAAATTCTGGGGTGACCGATGGGGCTCGAACCCACGACAACCGGAATCACAATCCGGCATAATTTTCAATACTTACGCGGCTTAACAAAGAAACTTGGTGACATGGCCGAAAAAAGGCCTCTAATGTTTTTGCCGTTTCCCGCGGGTCAGTCACCGCATTTCTATACGCATAACGAATTGCGTATAACTACAGGCGTTGGTTGTCCTTGAACCTTCAAGCGCAGCCAATGGTTATTCAATGGGTGGAAATGATGAGGGTTTGCGTTTTAAGTAACGCAAGCGCCGGATACCTGTAGCCGGTTCGCCAGCCTTATCGTTGTCCACCCGCCCTCCTCCGTCTGGCGACGGAACATCCCTACAGGAAAAAGTTATGCATGCACCCAATCCTCAGGGCGCCGCTTCTTGCGTGCGTCCTAAATACTTACGCCCAGAGTATCCAGAAGCTATTCGCGCGGCTCGTCACGCAGCTTTGATCTGGTTTCAGAGCGAAACAGGCATGACGCTGTCACAATTTCGCGACGTTCGATGTTGGGAGCATTGCGAACGCTACCAGGGTTCAGTTGTTGAAAGACACCTCAGAGAGTCTGCGTTTCGCAAGGCATATGCAGAACAGGTTGGGCAAATTATCGTGGACCGCTATGAAACGCCAACTTCTTGAACGTCTGATATCGATACGGATGTCGAACGAGGAGCACCAATATTATCTGGTTGCTTCTACAAAAATGGGTGTCAGTCTTTCTGAGTATTTACGCTTTAGATTGGCAAGTACGAACGAAAACGACGTATCGAATCAACTAGCACAGTTACGACTGACGTTGCTCGACAACCCCGGCGAGAACTTTGCTGATCTTTTGCCGGCGATCGCGGAAATCCTGCTGTTGCTGCGCCATATTTGTAAGCCGGGTGATGTACGAGCAGTGCAAGCTGAATTGGAGCGCACTGGTTACGTCCCCTGGAGCTCCTCATGAACAAGAAACCAAATTTTGGCGTCAACGCTCGCCATTAGAACCGGAGCGACTTAAATGCAAATGCAAGTCAAGGCTGCTGCGTTGATAACGGTGACGTTCATCAGCGGCTGCGGCTTCGTCCCTAAAAAACCACCCGCGCCCGATCAAGGACAGCGGTTACCTATTAACCTGACTGCGCCTAACCCTCACCCCTGGTCACGCACTGTAGTGAACTCCCAGGTAGCGCCCCGAGTAGTCACTGCTTCAACAACGTCAGAACAGACCAAGCCCTCTAAGCCTGACCCCATCTCGATAGACACAAAGGCGGGTGCCATTACCGAGCGAGAACCCATTGCCATATGGCCAGTGCTACTAACGTACAACCCTGATGAACCAATCAGCAGTGCAATGTCCTCTTCGCCCTTGACCAAGGTCAGTTTCTCATGGCCTGAGACGGAAGCTCCCATTATCACAAATGAAGTGAAAACGAGTCAGCCGCTCATATCAGACACGTTTGTCGAAGCAACGGCTCTTGCTGTGGATCTCCTAGAAGTCAAAGGAACAAATAATGCCCAGGAAGTTAATCCACAATCCTCAGAAGTCGAGGCCAGTACAGAAAACTTAACGGTTGAACCAGCACTCGACCAGCCTCAAGTAACCGAGGTAGACACTACGATTGACAAAAAGGTACCTCTCAATACCGACACCGCTCAATCTGACACCACACCCACCCTTTCTGAGGGCGACGACAACGATTCAGATCTGAAGCACAGGGATGTAGTAGAGCCCCCCTCATCGCCTGCACTTGTGACCTGGTCGGCGCAAGCAGGCATGACCTTGAGCGAACTTCTCGCAAACTGGGGTGCTGAACAGAACTGGATCGTTCGCTGGACTAGCGAAACCGACTATCGGATAGAAGCACCTTTTTCCATTCAAGAACCCAATTTTCTGGCCGCTGCGACGAACGTTTTTAACGCGTACCGCGATGCCGGGCGCACTTTTAACGTCACGGCCTACGCTAACAAGGTACTGGTCGTGAAAGCCCTAACGGAATAAGAAACCCATGCCAACATTAAAATCACGGCTTGTCACCCGTTTGGTGACGTCAACCTTGTTTCTCGCCATTCTTTCCGTATACCCGAAATTTACAAAGGTCGTTTTCGCGCATTCGCGCGCCTACCCTCCGGTCGCTTCGCTCCCTTCGCCCCGACGCACAAGGCGTCGGCCTGTCCCAATGCTTGTCCCCTTCCCTTCGGGCGGGGAGAGATGGTCCCCTTGCAACGGACCAATGCGTGGGAAGGCTTACGCCTGGAGTCGACTTCTGACGTCAACCGGAACAAAAGGTTTGCCATTGAACCGAGGCTGACCCTGACCGTTATCTGAACGGACACCAGGACATTACCCGCCTGCAACCCTCGCAGTTCGCCCGGCGGCGTGAACCGACCAGCCATCAACAAGCACCTGTTACGGGCTTTGCCCGACAACTCTTTGGCCAGGGCGAGGGATCGCTTCGGCTGGAAACCAGAATCTAAACCTGTGAGCCTAAGTGCTCGACTACTTCTCTGACGGCTTGCGACCTGCGCACAGTGCAACGTCTAGCCGTTCACATCTTTGGAGCTGCCATGAGAATTGCTGTTGTAAATTTTTCCGGATCAGTCGGTAAAACCGTCGTTACCAGCCATTTATTGGCCCCGCGCATTCCACAAGCGGAGATCATTGCCGTGGAATCCACTAACGAATCGGCTGCGGACCTTGGCCTGGACGTCGATCAATTGCGGGGAGCGCAATTTGGAAAACTGTTTCGCAAACTGCTGACTGCTAGTGCTGCCATCGTCGATGTGGGCGCTTCCAACATTGAAGACTTTCTGGCCGAATTAAACAAATACGACCAGTCTCAAGCCGAAATCGATTATTTCATTTTGCCGGTCGTGCCCTCCGGCAAAGCGCAGCGCGAAACCATTAAAACAATTGAATCCCTGAGTGGTTCAGGTGTGACACCGGATCGAATCCGGGTGCTGTTCAATCGTGTGGATGTCAATTCCATCGATGAGTTCAGTCCGATCTTTGCTTATGCCAAATTATCGCGGGCCTTTATGGCCAACCCGCAAGCACAGATTTTCGAAAGCGACGTCTTTGACCTTTTGGCCAACCGACGATTGACCATTGAAGCCATCGTCGCGGACCAAACCGATTACCGTGCCCAACTGCGTGAAACCGATCCTGACAATGAGGACGAAATTGAGCGAATTAGTGACCTTATTGCGTTACAGAGCCTGGCGCGCCCGGTACACCGTCAGCTCAATCAAACCTTCAATGCGTTGTTTGCGTAGGTGAGCGCATGCAGATTGAGAACGACCTGCCTGCCCCACCGCGCTCAAAACTGGAATTTCTGTATCGCGATCTGCTCATTGAGTGCCATAAAGTATCTCAACGCCAAGAGGCCCTGGCTAAGCAAGTCGACGATGCCTCGATCCGCATGGAAAACTTGACGAGTCATTTTCGGCAAGCCACTCATCACGCAACTCAACAGGCCAGTGCACGGATTCAAACCGCTGCAGAAGGTGTCAGCATTTCGCTCAATGAAGCGAATCAGCGGCTACTGGCCGCACAAAAACATCAGAGCAACCTCAGCCATCACAACTTGATGGTTGTCGCCGCCATCGCGGCCGGTGCCAGCCTGCTTGGCGGTCTGCTTGGGGCCTTGATCACAGTTTTGGTTCTGATCTGAACACACACTCACTTGGACACTCTTCTTTTGGAGATGACTCATGGCACCCGATATTCGACGTCGGATCGTTAAGTTTTCGCTTCTCGTCCTGCCCTTTTCAGCGTGGTTCCTAACCGCTATGGTTCTTAGCGGCGCCTCAATGGGCTCAATCAACTGGATACTCCTATCTCACTGGGTACGATCCACTCCCTCTCATACGCCTCTACTAGCCGCCTTGGCGACTGGATTGGTGTTGAGCTTTATCTTGGCGCTTTCACTCAAGAAAATCTCTAAAAGTGAAGGTTTCGATGGTGCCGGCTACAAGCGCCACATTCGTGGCACAGAGGTTGTTTCCTTCAAACGTCTGGTGCGTTTGTGCACCGAAAAAAACACGCAGCAAGTGAGGATTGCTGGCGTGCCCATGCCCGCTTCGGTTGAAAACCTGCATCTGCTCATCAATGGGGCAACAGGATCGGGCAAATCAGTCTTGCTGCGCGAGCTGATGCTCTCGGCGTTAAAACGCGGCGATCGAATGGTGGTCGTTGACCCTAATGGCGATCTTTATAGCAAATTCGGCCGCCCGACTGATGTCATCTTGAACCCCTATGACGAGCGAACCCAAGCGTGGATGTATTTCAATGAAATACGAGCCGAATATGACTGGAAACGCTTGTCATACTCTGTTGTCCCCCTTGGCGCAGACGCAAACGCCGAAGAGTGGAACAGCTTTGGGCGTCTTCTGCTACGAGCCGTTTCGCGCAAGCTGTTTGAGCTCAATATTCACGATATCAACCAGGTGAACTACTGGTGTTGCGAGGCCCCTTTCAAAGAATTGCAGGTGTTTCTCAAAAACACTGAAGCGGCTTCCCTCTTTTCCGGTGCTTCCGAATCAACGCGAGCATTTGATTCAGCGCGTTTCGTTCTTTCAAACAAACTCTCTGAACATCGTTCAATGCCCACTGGGGACTTCAGTATCCGGGACTGGATGGAAAACGGCACAGGCTGTTTGTACATTACCTGGCGCGAAGACATGAAAACCGCCATGAAGCCACTTCTTTCGGCTTGGGTAGACGTGTTTTGCTCTTCGATTTTATCTATGCCTGAAAATGCCCGCCGTCGCTGGTGGCTGCTGATCGACGAACTCGCCTCGCTGGAGAAACTGGCCTCTCTGGAGGATGTGCTCACCAAAGGTCGTAAACACGGCGTCAGGGTTGTGGCCGGGTTGCAGACTGTTTCGCAACTGGACGCAATCTACGGCAAACACATGTCCCAAACCCTTCGGGCCAGTTTTAGAAACCTGGTTGTCCTGGGCGGCTCCAAAACCGATGCTGAAACGGCAAAGGAAATGTCGACCGCGCTAGGAGAGCATGAAGTAGCCCGACCCGAGTACACCGACTCGCGCAATCCAGGTGGCACGCGCGGAACAAGTGAGCGCCTGGTTCGACAAACGGAAGCCGTGGTTACCGCTGCGCAAATTCAAGCGTTGCCCGAGCTGACCGGCTATGTTGCGTTTGCCGAAGACCGGCCGATTGCCAAGTTTGTACTCAAACCACTCTCTTTCATTACCCGTAACCCCTCATTTGTTGAGCAAAAAACGCTATCAACGATCCCGACTGCGACCACCTGGGACGAAGATGGCGTTGTGACAACACATTGGAGTAGCAATGATCTCCCTCAAGACCCTACACAGGAGCAACGCAGCTAAGGCCGGCCATTACTACGTCGACCAAAAAGACGACTACTACAGTCGAGATGGAAGCTGCGCCCAATGGCAGGGTCAAGGTGCACAGCTGTTGGGATTAAGTGGCGAAGTAAATCAGAAGCAATTTACGGCGGCCCTGAAAGGCGATTTCGGGCCAGGCGTGAAGCTGGCAAAATCGGTCCGTAAAGATGCAAAGTCACGGGCCGGTGAGGATCTGACTTTCTCAGCGCCCAAGTCTGTCAGTATTCAAGCCCTTGTTGGGAAAGACAATTCAGTGCTTGAAGCCCACGATCATGCCGTACGCAAAACGCTTGATTATCTGGAAAATGAACTGGTACGAGCGCGTCAAAAAGTCGATGGGATGACCAGGTCAGAACAAACGGCCAACATCGTGGCTGCCAAATTCAGGCACGAAACGGCTCGCCCATCCAGATCTGACCCTGCCGATCCCCAGTTGCATACCCACGCGATCATTATGAATGTCACGCAACGGGCAGACGGTACCTGGGTGGCCTTAGCCAACGAACAGATCTACAAGAACAAGAAGCTACTCGATACGATCTACAAAAGCGAAATGGCGGCTCAACTTGAAAAGGCCGGCTATGCATTGCGGTACGAAAAGGACGGCTTTGAAATGGCACACATCAGCCGCGAGCAAATTGAACTTTTCTCCAAACGGGGTATGACCGTAGAAGCCGAACTGGCCATCATGGGGAAAACACGTCAAACGGCGTCACATGACCTCAAACAGACCATTACCCTGGCTACGCGAAGTGCAAAACGTCCTGAAATTAGTCGCGAAGCGCTACAGCAACAATGGGAAAAGGAAGCGCAAAAGTCGGGAATCGATTTCATGGCGGCAAAACGCCCCATTGAGTTATCCAAGCACGATCATGACAAGTCACCCCCAGGAACACAG
>NZLH01000174.1 GCA_002694155.1 Pusillimonas sp.
GTGGTGATTCGTCTAGCCCGTGGTGGCTCGAAGAAGCGTCCGTTTTACAGTTTAGTTGCTGCCGATTCACGTAACCGTCGTGATGGCCGTTTTATTGAACGCATTGGTTTTTACAACCCCGTAGGCGGTGAGGGCCAGGAAAACCTGCGCATTGCACTTGACCGCATTGAATACTGGACATCCAACGGCGCCAAATTGTCGCCTGCTGTTCAGCGTTTGGTAAAAGTCTACTCCGAACAGGCCGCAGCCTAATACCGCAGTGGTTCAGCCTGCCGAAACGGTGCCACACGACCTGGTCGAGCTTGGCCGTATCGTTTCAGCCTATGGGGTAAAAGGCTGGGTTAAAATCCAGCCCCATTCAGCGCAGGCCGATGTTTTGCTGGGCACCACCGTTTGGTGGTTGCAAGCGCCCGTCCCACCAGGGAAGCCGGGCGCTTTTTCGCGCCCGGGCAATGCGGCTGCCAATGGGGTTCTGGTTGAAGGTCGCCCATCTGCCAAGGTTGCTATAACCAGTGGCACAAGTTGCCGCGTTAAGGCGTCGCGTTTTCATGCCGGCAGCGTCGTGGCTCAGCTCGAGCCCGTTACTGACCGCGATCTGGCTGAGGCGTTAAAGGGGTACACCGTGTGGGCGCCCCGTAGCGCCTTCCCCGAACCCGACGACGACGAATACTATTGGGTCGACCTGATTGGTTGCCGTTTGTATGGCGAGCAAAACAGCCAAACAGTTTTGCTGGGTGAAATTATTGAAGTCATTGATAACGGCGCGCATGGTGTGTTGCGCGTGGCCCGTGCGCGCGAAGTGCAGGGCGGTGAGCTCGAGCGCTTAACTAACGATAAAGGTCGTGTACAGGAAGTGTTAGTGCCTTTTGTGCAGGCGCATGTATATAAAGTCGACCTTCAAAATAAAAGTCTGTACAGTAACTGGCCTGCCGACTGGTAAGGACAGCCATGCGTTTCGACGTCATTACTCTATTTCCCGATATGTTTTCGGTTGTGCGCGATTTGGGCGTGACCGGGCGTGCGCATCGCAAAGGTCAATGGGGGTTGCAGCTTTGGAACCCGCGCGATTTCACCGAAGACGTTCACCGTACAGTAGATGACCGCCCTTATGGTGGTGGGCCGGGCATGGTAATGATGGCAGAGCCACTGGAAAAAGCAGTGATTACGGCGCGTAATGCTCGCACTGACAACCCCCCCGTTATTTTGCTTTCACCAGTGGGTAAACCCTTTACACAAAGCCGTGCCCAAGGGCTGGCCAACAGCCCGGGTGCCATTTTAATTTGTGGCCGTTACGAAGGGATTGACCAGCGCTTTATTAACCGCTGCGTCACCGAAGAAATTTCGCTGGGCGATTTTGTGGTGTCAGGCGGGGAAATTCCCGCGCTGGCTATTATGGATTCGGTTGTGCGCCTGTTGCCAGGCGTGTTGAACGATGCAGAATCCGCGCGCCAAGATTCATTTCACGATGATTTAACTGGCTTGCTCGACAGCCCGCATTACACCCGCCCTGAAGTATACGAAGGCGAATCTGTTCCGGCCGAGTTGTTGTCGGGTCATCATGCCAATATTGCACAGTGGCGCCGCCAGCAATCATTGAAAATAACCGCTCAGCGGCGCCCCGAACTCATAGAAGCAGCCCGCCGCAATGGCTGGCTCTCAAAGGCCGATGAGGCTTTCTTGAAGTTATTGTCCCGTTCAAACTAAACAGTGTTTCCTAGAAAGTTGCTTTTGACCTTTTCCAATGACCCAGCAAGCGCGGGTTGCGCGCTTGCTGCCATGGTGTTTATTTCAACTTATTAAACTGCGCTTTCACTTTTTCCAGCGTTTCCGTAAATTGCGCCATGCGGTCTTTTTCTTGTTGCACCACCGCTTCGGGCGCACGCTGTACAAAATTATCGTTCGATAACTTGGCGTTGGCTTTGTTAATTTCGTTCGTCAAGCGCTCAATTTCTTTACCTAGTCTAGCCCGCTCGGCCACCACATCAATTTCTACCCTAAGCATTAGTTCGGTTGTTCCAACCACTTGAACCGGCGCACCCAACTCGGGCAGGGTATCCACAATGTTCACTTCGCTTAACTTGGCAAGGGCCACCAAATAAGGCTGGTTGCGCGCCAGCGTGGCAGGTTCGCCGCGCGCCACCAAAGGTACACGTTGTGCGGGTGAAATATTCATTTCGCCGCGCAGCGCGCGCACCGCCTCTACTTGCGCCTTCAGCTCGGCCACCTGTTCTTCGGCTGTTTTATTTATTTTGCCAGGCTCGGCAACGGGGTAAGGTTGCACGCTAACACTGGTTTCTTGCTTGGCACTGCGTTTGCCTGCTACCACCGACACTTTCTGCCAAAGCTCTTCGGTAATAAACGGAATAATGGGATGTGCCAAACGTAGCAGGGTTTCCAATACACGAATAAGCGAGCGGCGCGTACCCAATTGCTGGGCGGGTGTGCCGGTTTGTAGTTGCACCTTGGCCAGCTCCAGGTACCAGTCGCAGTATTCGTCCCATACAAAGTGATACAGCTTGTTGGCCACAAAGTCGAAACGATAATCGGCAAAGCCTTTTTCAATGTCGGCCTCCAGGCGTTGCAACTGGCTAATAATCCATTGATCGGTAAACTGCAGTTCGTCACCGCTGTCGCCTGCCAGGTCGTGGCCTTCGGTGTTCATCAGCACAAAACGTGATGCGTTCCAAAGCTTATTGCAGAAGTTGCGATAGCCTTCGCAGCGTTTCAAGTCGAAGTTTATGTTGCGTCCCAGGGTGGCATAGGCGGCCATGGTAAAGCGCAGAGCGTCGGTACCGTATGCCGGGAAGCCGTCGGGGTAATCTTTGCGTGTGCGCTTTTCAATACTGGCTGCCTGGCGCGGGTTCATTAACCCAGACGTACGCTTGGCTACAAGTGAATCCACATCAATGCCATCGATCAGGTCAACTGGGTCAATTGTGTTGCCCTTAGACTTACTCATTTTCTTGCCTTCCATATCGCATACCAGGCCGTGCACGTACACGTGGCGGAAGGGAACGTGGCCTGTAAGGTGCATGCTCATCATGACCATGCGGGCCACCCAGAAGAAGATGATGTCGAAACCAGTAACTAGCACGCTGGAAGGCAAGTAGCGGGCAAGGTCGGGCGTTTGTTCGGGCCAACCTAAATCGGTAAATGGCACTAGAGCAGAAGAAAACCAGGTGTCCAGTACGTCGGGGTCGCGCACTAGCGGGCTGTTAATACCAGCGGCTGCGGCTTTCTCTTTGGCTTCCTGTTCTGTGCGTGCTACAAAAATTTGCCCATCTTCGGTATACCAGGCAGGAATTTGGTGGCCCCACCAGAGCTGGCGTGAGATGCACCAATCTTGTATTTTTTCCAGCCATTGGTTGTAAGTGGTGGTCCAGTTTTCCGGGAAAAACTTCACGCGCCCGTCGGCTACCACTTCCAGCGCAACATCGGTGATGCTTTTACCAGGGTGCAGGCTGTCTTCCGGGGCCGCTTTACTCATGGCTACAAACCATTGGTCGGTAAGCATGGGCTCAATAACTGTTTGTGTGCGATCGCCGCGCGGCACCATGAGCTTATGTTTCTTAACGTTTTTCAGCAGACCCAGGGCGTCCAGGTCGGCCACAACTTGCTCGCGGGCGGCAAAGCGGTCTTGTCCGCGATACGCTTCGGGCGCGTTGTCGTTGATTTTTGCATCAAGCGTCAGAATGCTGAGTTGTGGCAGAGCATGGCGTTGCCCAACGGCATAGTCGTTGAAGTCGTGCGCGGGGGTGACTTTAACAGCGCCGGTACCAAAGTCTTTGTCGACGTACTCGTCGGCAATAATGGGTATCTCGCGGTTGCACAATGGCAGCGAAACGGTTTTGCCAATTAAATGTGCGTAGCGTTCATCCTCAGGGTGCACCATGACAGCAGCATCGCCCAGCATGGTTTCGGGTCGGGTTGTAGCAACAACGACATGGGTTTGATCACCGTGTGGCTGGGTTAACGGGTAAGCAATTTCCCATAAAAAGCCGTCTTCCTCTTCACTCACCACTTCCAGGTCGGATACCGCCGTTCCCAAGACCGGATCCCAATTTACCAGGCGCTTGCCGCGGTAAATAAGGCCTTGTTCGTAAAGGCGCACGAACGTTTCCACTACGCCACGCGACAAGTTATCGTCCATGGTGAAATATTCGCGTTCCCAGTCGGCCGATGAGCCTAGCCGGCGGAATTGGCTGGTAATAGTGCTGCCCGACTGCTCTTTCCATTGCCAGACCTTTTCCAGGAATTTTTCACGCCCGAGGTCGTGGCGGCTAATTTTCTGGGCATCAAGCTGGCGCTCGACCACAATTTGGGTGGCGATGCCGGCGTGATCGGTGCCAGGGATAAATACAGTATCGTCGCCGCGCATGCGGTGGTAGCGCACCAGGCCATCCATAACCGTTTGATTGAATGCATGACCCATGTGCAGGGTACCCGTTACATTTGGCGGTGGAAACTGGATAACAAAGGGTTCACTGGCGCGCGCAGCCGCGGGCTCAGTATGTTGGCCCCCCTTGAAGTAACCGCGTCGCTCCCATTCTGGGTACCAGCGCGATTCAATTTCTTGCGGTTCGAAGCTTTTAGGAAGTTGATCGAGGTCTTGCTTGGGGGAAGAAGAGGTCATATAACAGTGAAAGACGAGTAAAAGGACGAACTGGCGCACAAAATGCCGGTTCTGTTACAAATTGGTTAAAACCCTCTATTTTATGATGGAGTGGTGTTTTTCGGGCGTGTTAAAATGAACGGTTGACAAAAACTCTAGCAAAGTTCTTGTTTTTATTGGAAAAACCGTTTTTAATCTTTGGATATTTTATGGCAATCGAACGCACCCTTTCCATTATCAAACCCGACGCCGTTGCAAAAAACGTTATTGGTCAAATCGTAGCCCGTTTTGAACAGGCTGGCTTGAAAGTTATTGCAGCATCGCTGAAACAGTTGTCTCGCTCGGAAGCAGAACGCTTTTACGCTGTTCACAGCGAGCGTCCTTTCTTTAAAGATTTGGTCGACTTCATGGTTTCGGGTCCGGTTTTTGTACAAGTGCTGGAAGGCGAAAATGCCATTCAGAAAAATCGCGACCTTATGGGTGCAACCGACCCTAAAAAAGCGGAAGCGGGTACCATTCGCGCCGATTTCGCTGAAAGCATCGATGCCAATGCAGTACATGGTTCCGATGCCCCTGAAACTGCAGCCGTTGAAATCGCTTTCTTTTTCCCTGAAAGCAACATTCACAGCCGTTAATTTATGACAGTATCGAACGAATCTATCGATGTTTTGGGTATGGGGCCTGCCGAACTTACCGCGCTGGTGGCGCAGTGGGGCGGTAAACCGTTTCGTGCCCGACAGCTTATGCGCTGGGTACACCAGCGCGGGGCAGGTTCGTTCGACAACATGTCTGACCTGGCCCGCAGTTTTCGTGAACAGCTTTCGCAACATTGCCTTATTGGTGCACCGGTGGTGCAAACCCGCCAGTGCTCGTCCGATGGTACGCGTAAATGGCTGTTCGACGTGGGCCAGGGCAATGCCGTGGAAACAGTTTTCATTCCTGAAGATGACCGCGGCACTTTATGTATTTCCAGCCAGGCGGGTTGTACCGTAGGCTGCCCATTTTGCTCCACAGGGTATCAGGGCTTCAATCGCAATTTAAGCACTGCTGAAATTATTGGTCAGCTGTGGCATGCCAAGCGCGAACTTGAAGCCGATCGCGACGCCGCCCGCATTGCGGGCAATGGGGTCGCTGATGAAAATGCTACGCCCGGTGCTACCAAAGCAGCATCGAGCACAGTAAAGAACCCGGCCGATCGTGTCATTACCAATGTAGTCATGATGGGTATGGGCGAACCGTTGCTGAATTACGACCAGGTCGTGGGCGCGCTGCACTTAATGCTAGACGACAACGCCTATGGCTTATCGCGCCGTCGCGTTACGGTAAGTACGTCGGGTGTGGTGCCTTTTATGGATCGTCTGGCTAAAGATTGCCCGGTAGCGCTGGCCGTTTCACTGCATGCCCCTAACGATGCACTTCGCGATAAGCTCGTTCCACTAAATCGCAAGCACCCGCTGTCAGAATTACTTGACGCCTGCAATCGTTATCTGGAATATGCTCCGCGCGATTTCATTACGTTCGAATACATTATGCTCGACGGTGTGAACGACTCCGACCAGCATGCTCAGGAACTTATCGAGATTGCGCGTCGGGTACGTTGCAAATTTAATTTAATTCCCTTTAACCCATTCCCTCAATCGGGCTTGAAGCGGTCACCCACCGCCCGGGTTCGTTTATTCGCTCAGCGTCTTATCGATGCCGGTCTGGTTACCACCATTCGTAAAACTCGTGGCGATGACATCGCTGCGGCTTGTGGCCAGTTGGCCGGCGATGTAAAAGACAGAACACGTATTAACGAAAGGCTGCCCCATCGTGCAACCATTCTCATGAAAGAGGAGCATGCATGACTAAACCACTGCTAAAAGAAGACGTTGAATCGGCGTCTGTTATTCCATTACGTGAAGGCATTGGTTCAGCATTCAAAACGCTGCGTCAGTCCAAACGTATTACGTTGTCCGAAGCTTCCGGGCGCATCAAGTTTTCTACACGTCAAATACAGGCGCTTGAAAACGAGGAATGGGAACACTTGCCTACTGGTGTGCCCTTACGCGGCATGGTAAAGAACTATGCTCGCTTCCTTGAAGCCGACGTCGACGCCATGATGGTCATGCTGGAAAGCCAGGTATCGTCAGCAGCTCCACCGCGAACGTCCATAGA
>NZLH01000175.1 GCA_002694155.1 Pusillimonas sp.
ACATCGGGCATCAGGTCTATTTCACCGTTTTGTGTCAAGCGCAAACATTCCTCCCAACTGCACGGGACAACTTCAATCTCCCATCCTTGTGTTTCAGCCATTTTGTTAACAAGGTCACCAAAGATTCCGGTTATTTTTCCTTGCGGCGAAATGAAAATTTTGGGTGGGTTGTGATAAACCCCAACACGAAGGGGTTGTGCTTGCACGCTTATTGCAGAAAACAGAAACAAGAAGCACAGGCCACAAACCCAACAGGAAAGACGGTTGGAACTAACAAAAGGTTTTAGGGCCATGATGTCCTTGGATAGAAAGGGGTGTCGTCGGTAATTCACTTATTTCGATTAAAGGCATGAATTCAATCGAGATAATGGGTGGTTTCCGTTAACATGGGGCCGTACTTGTGTTTTGATTTTGACACCGATTCTTTTCCCGAACAACACAATTCAGGATATGCCATGCCACTTCATCATCGCAATAAAATCCGCGATCGTTTGCTTGACGATGTTTATGCTTCAACCGACCTGTCAGTCAGCATGCCGAAGTATCAGTTTCCAAAAATTGAACAAGATCCCCGCCATGTATATCAAGTGGTTCACGATGAATTAATGTTAGATGGGAATTCGCGGCAGAATCTGGCTACTTTTTGCCAAACCTGGGTCGAAGATGAAGTGCATCGTCTGATGGACGAATGTATTGATAAAAACATGATCGACAAGGACGAGTATCCGCAAACGGCTGAAATAGAGGCGCGCTGCGTGCATATGCTGGCCGACCTTTGGCATTCACCTGATGCGGCCAATACCCTGGGTTGTTCAACAACGGGTTCGTCAGAGGCAGCTATGCTGGGCGGCTTGGCGCTGAAATGGCAGTGGCGCAAAAAAATGCAGGCGCAAGGTAAACCAACTGATAAACCCAACCTAATTTGTGGCCCGGTGCAGATATGCTGGCACAAGTTTGCCCGATACTTCGATGTCGAGCTTCGCGAGGTACTTTTAGAGGGCGATCGCCTGATTTTGTCACCAGACGAGGTGGTTAAGCGGGTTGATGAAAACACTATAGGTGTGGTGCCTACGTTGGGGGTCACGTTCACGTGCGACTACGAGCCGGTTGAAGCGATCAGCCAAGCGCTTGATCAGTTACACAAGCAAACCGGTCTTGATATTCCCATTCACGTTGATGGCGCCAGTGGCGGTTTTTTGGCACCTTTTTGCGCGCCAGAACTGAAATGGGATTTTCGTTTGCCGCGGGTACAGTCTATAAACGCGTCGGGTCATAAGTTTGGCTTGTCGCCGTTAGGCGTGGGTTGGATTGTGTGGCGCGACGCAGCGTGCTTGCCTGAAGAGCTGATTTTCGATGTGAATTACCTGGGCGGTAATATGCCCACATTCGCATTGAACTTCTCGCGTCCTGGTGGGCAAATCGTGGCGCAGTACTATAACTTTCTGCGTCTTGGCATTGAAGGTTATCGCAAGATACAAACGGCTTGCTACGAGGCTGCCCAATATTTGGCGCAAGAAGTCGATAAGCTGGGCCCTTTCAAAGTGCTGTTCGATGGTGATATGAAACGCGGGTTGCCGGCAGTATCCTGGACACTTAAAGACGAAGCAAAGTCGCGTGGTTACACGTTGTATGATTTTGCCGATCGCTTGCGCAGCCGGGGTTGGCAGGTGCCCGCTTATTCAATGCCAGCCAATCGCACCGATTTGGTTATTCAACGTGTTTTGGTGCGTCACGGCGTTAGCCGAGACTTGGTCAGCCTTTTGGTTGACGACTTGAAGCGCTGTCTGGCCTATTTTGAAAAGCACCCAGTTGATGTGCCAATGAATGCGGGTGAGGCAGGTGGCTTTCATCATTAACGCCGCCTTGCATTATTATTTTTTTGAAGTGAGTTGTTAAGTATATGGATGGTCAGGTTGCCAATCGATTCGAGCGTGAGTGGCAAGCGCTGCACGAGGGGATACAGCCCTTGGTTGTGGGGGTTACCGCTGAAAAGGTGATGCAGAACGCGTCACTGTTGGCGGATTACTTCTATGAAACCATGCTTAACGATGAGGAAGCGGCACAGTTTCTAACTCACGATAAGGTCAAAAAACGGTTGCATGGCTCGATGATGCAATGGCTGATTGACCTAAGTACTGCGCAAACAGCAGACGATATTCACGCTTTATATGCGCATCAACGCACCATTGGCGCAATTCATGCGCGTGTCGATATTCCTGTATCAGTAGTTTTGAAAGGCGCCCGTTGTTTGAAGACGCAGTATGCATCAATAATAGATCGTGATACTGACATGTCGCAGGTGTTGCGGCATATTTCGATACGATTATTTTGCTCGCGCGTTGATTTGGCCATGGAGGTCATGAGTCAGGCTTATGCCGTTCACGTTGAACGCCAGGCAAAGTCTAGTGAAGCCTACCGGCTTTTTTCTATTACTGAAAATCTGTCTACCGAGAAAGAGAAGCAAAGGGCGGCGTTACTGAATTGGGAAAGTGAAGTGATGTTTCAGGCGGCGTTGGCCGGTTCAACTGGAACGCACCTGCCGCGTATTCGGGAGTCAGAGTTCGGTTTGTGGTTCAGGCACAAAGGGTCGCATGCTTTTCAAGGGGTGACCGAATGCGACGTTATAGCCAATGTTGTTGAAGAGGTAGATAACATTGACTTGCCTAGGCTGGAAAGTAACGATCAAGATCTGGTGTTGCGAATTGAACAGTTACGCGCGCTTAAAACACACTCGCAGAATTTGCTTCTGCAGTTATCGCGTCTTTTCGAGAAAAGCCTGGAACTAGAGTCAGGTAAAGATGTATTAACGCATTTGTTGAATCGTAAGTTCCTGCCAACCGTCATGGCGCGCGAAATTGACTTATGTCGTAATCAGGGGCGGGAATTTGCCGTTGTATCGATTGATATTGATTACTTTAAACGCATTAACGACCAATACGGTCACGATGCAGGTGATGCAGTTGTTCAACAGGTCGCAACCCTTTTGCAGAACCATTGCAGGGGTGGCGATTTCTTGTTTCGGATGGGGGGCGAAGAGTTTCTGATGCTACTGGTGGATGTGGGTCGGGAGCAGGCGTTGAAGCTAAGTGAGGCGCTTCGTGCTGCCGTTGAGGCCCATGTTTTTTATCCGCAACCGTCCGAGACGTTAACGGTTACCGTGAGTATTGGTTGCGCTGTGTATTCGGGCCACCCCGATTACAGCTACCTGTTACGCGAAGCCGATAAAGCGTTGTATGCGGCTAAGGAAGGCGGCCGTAACCGGGTTTGTATGGCGTAGTACTTGGCGTTTTACCTCAGCAAGCTGGGTAACCATGTTGCAAGGCCGGGAATCATATAAAGTAACCACGCAACGAAGAGTATAAGTACCCAGTAGGGTGCCGCGCCTTTGAATATTTCACTGATATAAATGTTTTTGTCTGGAATAGCGGCTTTCACAACGAAAACGCCAATACCAAACGGTGGTGTAAGGACACCGGCCTCAATAACAAGAATGCCTATCAGCGCAAAAATAATTGGGTCGACGCCAAGTGCTTTTGCTATTGGCCAGAAGATGGGCACTGTTAACAGCATAATAGAGATACTGTCGATTAGGGCACCGAGCAGGAACCAGACAATGGCCATGAACAGCATTGTGCCGGCTACACCCAGTCCCATTGACTCGAGCAGCTCCTGAACTTGTTGTGGGACACCGTTAAGCGCGATTAATTTTGAATACATTAACACGTGCGTTGATATTGAATGTAAACCGAGATGTACGCAACGGCAAGGTGCCAAAAAAAGCGCCGCACGAGGCAGCGCGGGGCGGTTGGGTGTTTTCTCCCGCCAGGGCAAAAATTAAGGTGTTTACTAGAATTTGTATATAGCAGTGGCCACAATGCTACGTCGAGCGCCGTACCAGCAATCGCCGCGCGACAAGCAAGTGCTTACGTAGGTTTTATCGAAAATATTGTTGGCATTTAATGCCAAGCGCCAGTTGGGCGTGTTGTAGGCGATCATGGCGTCGACCAAGGTAACGCTGGGGG
>NZLH01000176.1 GCA_002694155.1 Pusillimonas sp.
CAAGCCTTGGATATTCCCACCGGCCCCATGGAGTTGCGTCTGCCCGCTATTAAAGGTATTGGTGGCGCGCCTTTATATCTTATTGATCGTTTCACAGACGGGATGACAATCTACGATATCGACTTCGAATTTATTGAAGGTGCGGATATTCACCCGGTGGGTCATGGCTTGCAAGTGATCGACCATTTAACGCATAACGTGTATCGCGGACGCATGAGTCACTGGGCCGCGTTTTACGAACGCTTGTTTAACTTTAAGGAAATTCGTTATTTCGATATTAAGGGCGAATACACCGGTTTAACATCACGCGCCATGACGGCGCCCGATGGCAAAATTCGTATTCCCCTGAATGAAGAGGCCGGCGGGGGCGGCCAAATTGAAGAGTTTTTAATGCAGTTCAATGGCGAGGGTATTCAGCATATTGCTTTGTTGACAGACAACTTGATGGATACCGTTGACCGCCTGCGCGGCGCCGGCGTGAAGTTTATGCCCGCCCCACCGGCCACGTACTATGAAATGTTGAAAGAACGCCTACCTGGCCATGGTGAGCCGGTAAAGGAACTGCAGGCGCGTGGCATTTTGCTGGACGGCTCTACCGAAAAAAACGACAAACGCCTGTTGTTGCAGATATTCTCTGACACGGTGCTCGGGCCCGTGTTCTTTGAGTTTATTCAGCGCAAAGGCGATGAAGGCTTCGGCGAAGGGAATTTCAAGGCCCTGTTTGAGTCGATTGAGCGTGATCAGGTGCAGCGCGGGGTTGTGGGGGCGAAAGATTGATTTGCAGGGAATTGACCTGACCGCCAAAGCGCAACACTGCCATGCAAAAAATAATATACCTCATACGAATATTTCATCGATAAACATATAACAAAATACACAATTCTTACGTCAACCGACGTATATTCAGGTTATGGGAATCCGGAATAACCATAGGTGTGGTTTTTCACCACTTCACGGTTCCGGTTCTGTTTCAAGGAGATAGCCATGAATAGTCCGGTTGCTAACAAAGCCGAGCGCGAGGCTTACTACGCGCGGATCGACAAAAAAGACATGACCCCTTTGTGGGAGTCATTGCACAGCCTGGTGCCGCAGTCGCCCACCACGGAATGTGTGCCGCACTTGTGGCAATACGATGCCGTTCGATCCGACATTATGGAGTCGGGTGAATTGATTACGGCCGAGGAAGCGGTTCGGCGTGTTTTGATTCTTGAGAACCCAGGCTTACGTGGTCAAGCTTCAATTACACCTACGCTTTATGCCGGCCTGCAATTAATTTTGCCCGGTGAAGTGGCGCCCAGCCACCGTCACGTGCAGTCGGCCTTGCGTTTTATTGTGGAAGGTAAAGGCGCGTATACGGCAGTAAATGGCGAGCGCACCACCATGCATCCCGGCGATTTCATTATTACGCCCACCTGGACATGGCACGATCATGGTAATTCGGCCGTGGCCGATGGCGGGGAGCCGGTGGTTTGGCTTGATGGTCTGGATATTCCGTTTATTCGCATGATGGGTACGGGTTTTGCCGAGAATTACCCCGAGCCGGTTCAACCGATTGCACGCCCAGAAGGCGATAGCTATGCCCGTTACGGCTATAACATGCTGCCTGTTCATTACGAGGTGAACGGTAAAACATCGCCTATTTTCAATTACCCCTACGAGCGCACCCGCGAAGCCTTGTATCAATTGCAGCGCAATGGCGAAATGGATGAATACGATGGTATTAAATTGCGCTATGTGAACCCGGCAACTGGGGGCTATGCCATGCCTACAATGGCTACGTTTATGCAATTGTTACCTAAAGGCTTCAAGGGCAAGGCGTATCGAACTACCGATGCCACGGTATTCAGTGTGGTCGAGGGTACCGGCAGGGCCTATATTGGTGATAAGGTATTCGAATTCACCCCACGCGATGTATTCGTTGTGCCTTCCTGGCACAAAGTGTATTTTGAAACGCAGGACGAGGCGGTACTGTTCAGTTATTCCGATCGTCCGATTCAGGCCGCGTTAGGATTGCTGCGAGAAGAGCGCTTGTAAGCCTGTAAGTTTGCTGTTGCACTAAATGCTGGCAACACCGTATTTCGCCGTTCAAATTTTTCATTAATCAAAATAAAGAGAGACCCGTTATGTCTTATGTTGTGAAAGCTCCTGAAGTTGTTGGTGTGCCTGTTGTTGGCACCACCGATCAATTCCCGGTTCGCCGTGTGTATTGCGTGGGCCGTAACTATGCTGCTCATGCCCGCGAAATGGGTTTCGACCCCGACCGCGAGCCGCCTTTCTTTTTCTGTAAGCCTACTGATTCGGTAAAACCTGTGGCTTACGGCGACACGCTGGAAGTGCCTTACCCGTCGGAAACCGAAAACTACCATTACGAAATTGAGTTGGTGGCGGCTATTGGTAAGGCCGGTTCCAACATTAGTGAAGCCGATGCCTTGTCTCACGTATGGGGTTACGCAGTTGGTCTGGATATGACTCGCCGCGACTTGCAAATGAAAATGCGCGAAATGGGTCGCCCATGGGAAATTGGTAAAGCGTTCGATAACAGCGCGCCCATTGGTCCCATGCATCCAGCCAATACCGTGGCTAACCTCGAGCAAGCTGAAATTGCATTGAAAGTGAATGGTGAATTTAAACAAAAAAGCACCATTAACAAGCTGATCTGGAATGTAGCTGAAACGGTTAGCTTCCTGTCGCGTTACTTTCACCTGGAAGAGGGAGATCTTATTTACACCGGTACGCCCGATGGTGTGGGCCCGGTCGTAAAAGGCGACCTGATGGAAGGCAGCGTTGAAGGGTTGGGAACCATTGCCGTGAAGGTGGTGTAAGTATGGATTTCTACAGTTTTTTCAACAGTTCCACGTCCTACCGCATTCGCATTGTGCTGGCGTTGAAAAAAGTGGATTTCAACCTGAACCCGGTGAATATCCGGGTTATGGAGCACAAGGCAGAAGAGTACGTGCGCAAGAACCCCGCGGCCAATGTGCCGCTGTTGGTAGACGATAATGGCTTCGAGCTGGGCCAATCGATGGCCATTGCCGATTATCTCGATGCCCGCTTCCCCGAGCCGCGCCTTATTCCCGCAGACCTGGAAAAACGCGCGCGGGTCTTGGAAGTGGCGAACCTGATTTCCTGCGACATGCATCCGCTGAATAACCTGCGCGTTCTGCGCTATTTGGTGAAAGAGCTGGGCGTTAGCGACGAACAAAAGAACACCTGGTATCACCATTGGATTGCCGAGGGGTTCAAGTCGTTAGAGGCGCTACTTGAGCGAGCCGATTCGGGTGATTACTGTTTCGATAACCAAGTATCTTTGGCTGATTGTTGTCTGGTGCCGCAGGTGGCGAATGCCGCACGTATGAAGTGCGACTTGACGCCTTATCCGCGTGTTATGAAAGTTTATGAGCATTGCACGTCGTTGCCTGCCTTCAAAGCGGCCGCTCCGGCAAATCAACCCGATTATCAGCCGTAAGCAAGCGGTTAACTGAAAGAATAGAGGTAAAGAAGCAATGACGAATCAGGCAAAACAGAAAGTCATTATTGTGGGTGGCGGCATTGGTGGGCTGGCGGCGGCGTTGTCGTTAACGCGCCAAGGCATTCAGGTATTGTTGCTCGAGCAGGCCGATGAAATTGGCGAAATTGGTGCCGGCATTCAGCTTGGTCCGAATGCGTTTGCGGCACTGGACGCTTTGGGTGTGGGGCAGGTGGCGCGTCAACGTGCTGTGTTTACCGACCACATCACCATGATGGATGCCATCGACGCTACCGAAGTGGCCCGTATTGAAACCGGTGAACGTTTCCGCGAGAAATTTGGCGGCCCGTATGCGGTGATCCATCGCGCCGATATTCATTTGTCGATTTTGGAAGCCGTACAAGACAACCCGCTTATCACCTTCAAAACGTCCACCCACGTTGACGATGTAAAAATCAATAAAGACGGCGTCGAAGTGACCGATACGAAAGGTGAGGTTTATAAGGCCGACGCCGTGATTGGTTGCGATGGTGTGAAGTCGGTGGTGCGGGCCAAAACGATTGGTGCTCAGCATCGCGTAACCGGTCACGTGGTGTATCGGGCTGTGGTCGACCGCGAAAACATGCCGGAAGACTTGTGCATTAATGCGCCGGTACTGTGGGCGGGCCCGCGCTGCCATTTGGTGCATTATCCTCTGCGTGCGGGTGCTCAGTACAACCTGGTGGTAACGTTTCATAGCCGCGAACAGGAAGAATGGGGTGTACGTGAGGGCAGCAAAGAAGAGGTGTTGTCCTACTTCGAAGGTATCCACCCGCGCCCGGCCCAAATGCTCGACCGCCCCACTTCGTGGCGCCGTTGGGCCACGGCGGATGCCGACCCTGTAGAGTCGTGGAGCACCGGGCGTTGCACATTGCTGGGTGATTCGGCACACCCCATGACCCAGTACATGGCGCAAGGCGCGTGTATGGCATTGGAAGATGCAGTCACCCTGGGTGAGGCAGTTGCAAGTAGCGACGGCGATTTTGAAGCGGCGTTCAAGTTGTATGAGTCTATCCGAGTGCCCCGTACCGCACGGGTGGTGTGGTCAACCCGTGAAATGGGTCGCATCTACCACGCCAAAGGCGTAGAGCGCCAAGTGCGCAATATGCTTTGGAAGGGTAAAACTCAAGAGCAGTTTTATAGTCAACTGGAATGGTTGTACGGCTGGAAGAAGGAAAACTGCTTGCAGCCACGGTAAAGCCTTGGCCTGGTGGGTGAAGCCCACTGTTAAGGCCAGGGTGTTTAGCCCCGGGCCTTCACCGGCCCTTGGTAAGGGGTTGGTTTCAAGGTACGCCTTAAAAAAACCTGTGTTCGGTATCGCACCGGCACAGGTTTTTTGTATGTTCAAGACCTTTAGCCCTGCAGGTACTATTTGCAGGGGGGCGGTCCCCGTCACGGCATCACCTTGTCTGACAATGACATAGGCATTGTGTGTTTTCATGGGGAAATAGGGATAATTCCCAATATTCCGGGCCCTAGAAAAGGTTGAAGGTTAAAGCATTTCTGTATAAAGTAGAGAAAATTTCTAAAACTCTGCAGTCAGCACACTAATGCCGTGAGTCATTCGCGGGCGTCGTCCGGTGGCGTCAGGCTCACAGTGCTGCTGGTGTCACTGGAAGGTTCCCATGTTCATGTTTATCGAGCAGGCCTTGAACGGTCTGCAATACAGTGCCCTGCTGTTTCTGCTGTCGGCGGGCCTAACCCTTATTTTCGGCATTATGAATGTCGTGAATCTGGCGCATGGCTCGTTTTATATGGTGGGGGCGTTCAGCGCGGCGTCGGCGGGAAGGATTACC
>NZLH01000177.1 GCA_002694155.1 Pusillimonas sp.
GGTTGGGTAATAGATAAGCTTTTCACGCACCATGTCACCGAAGAACTCGTTATCTGGCAATTCTTTTTCGATGAAGTCTGCATACGCCAGTTCGCTGACAAAACGCACACCGTGCATAAGAATTATTTTGTCGAAGCGTTCGTAGACGTCGGGGTCTTTGATAATGCTCATGAATGGCGCCAAGCCGGTGCCTGTACCGAACAAGTATAGGTGTTTGCCGGGTTTTAAGTCGTCGACTACTAGCGTGCCAACGGGTTTTTTACTTACCAGAACTTCATCGCCTACTTTCAAGTGCTGCAAACGCGATGTAAGCGGGCCATCGGGGACTTTAATGCTTAGAAACTCGAGATTTTCTTCGTAGTTGGCGCTGGCAATACTATAAGCGCGCAGTAAAGGCTTGCCTTCTACTTCAAGGCCCAACATAACAAAGTGACCATTGTGAAAGCGCAAGCCTGGGTCACGTGTTGTCGTGAACGAGAAAAGGGTGTCGTTCCAGTGATGAACACTAAGAACTTTTTCTGAATTGAAAGCTGCCATAATGTGTGTCTTCTTTGGTGGTTAAAGCATGAATAATGCTGTTTTCATTGGCAAACCCAGTGCAATTGCATTAATACACTTTATTTAGCTTTGCCCTACTTGCCTGTATTTAATTTTCAGGCTTAGTTTCAATTTTACCAATTTATCCTGTAATTTCAATATCTAAGTTGCCAATGGACAACTTTTTTTGACGCGACCGGGGTCACCTTTTTATTAATTCCGTCTTTTGTTATTAGAGTGTCTACACTTGATTCGCTGAAACATATAACGGCTGATCAGTATTTTATGGTATTCTATTTGAGAATCATTGTTATTTACAAACTCAACAGTGTTTTCATCCAAACGTAAAAACGGGCGTCTGTGAGTCGTCGCTACCGCCCTATCGTGTCAAAGCCTATTTCCGCTTCGGAGTTTTTCATGAAGTTATTTTCTCGTGCTCTGTTATCTGCATTGGCATTTTCCGGTTTAGCTGCTGCAACGTCGGCACAAGCCAACGAAGTAAATTTATACACTACGCGCGAACCGGGCTTGATTCAGCCCATTCTTGAGCAATTCAAGACCGACACCGGTATTAATGTGAATACCGTGTTTGTTAAAGATGGCTTGCTTGAGCGCGTGAAAGCCGAAGGCGACAAATCGCCGGCCGACGTTCTTATGACAGTTGATATTGGTAATTTGCTTGACCTTGTACAAGGCGGCATTACCCAGCCTGTTCAGTCTGAAACACTAACTGAAGTTATTCCGGCAAATCTGCGTGGCGAGAACAACCATTGGTTTGCACTTTCTTTACGTGACCGTGTGGCTTATGTTGCGCAAGAACTCGACATTGACAGCCTTACGTATGAAGACTTTGCTGATCCTAAGTGGAAAGGCAAAGTATGCATTCGTTCTGGGCAACACCCCTACAATACAGCGCTTATTGCCGCCATGATTGCTCACAACGGTGAACAGGCTACAGAAACCTGGCTTGAGGGCGTGAAATCGAACCTTGGGCGTAAAGCCGCCGGTGGCGATCGCGACGTTGCGCGCGACATTCTAGGTGGTATTTGCGATATTGGTATTGCCAATGCTTATTACGTAGGTCGCATGAAAAATGCTGAACCAGGCAGCGATAATTACAAGTGGGGCCAAGCAATTAAAGTCATTCGTCCTACTTTCGCTTCCGATAAAAGCCAGGGTACACATGTAAACATCTCGGGCGCAGCTGTGGCAAAATATGCCCCTAATAAAGACAACGCGCTTGCGCTGCTTAACTATCTGGTATCTGACAAAGCCCAGAAAATGTATGCTCAGGCCAATTACGAATATCCGGTTCGCGCCGGTGTCGAACTTGACCCCGTTGTTGCAAGTTTCGGGCCGCTTAATGTCGATCCCCTGCCTCTGGTTGAAATTGCAAAACCCCGCAAACAAGCCAGTAAGCTGGTAGACAAAGTTGGGTTCGATCAATAATTCGTTTAACCCTTCAGTAAAGGCTGCACAGCCACAGGGTGTGCAGCCTGTGCCATTTCAGGAACCTATTCGTTTGCCACTGCCCCGCCCTCTCCGATTCGGATCTGATACCGGCTGGCGGCTAGGTGCGCTACTTATCGCACTATGTGTGGTCACACCTGTTTTAACGCTGGGCGGGCTGGCGCTAAGTGGGTCGCTTGAGCACTGGGTACATCTGCTTAATTACGTGATCCCCACCGCTTTTCAGAATACAGTTCTACTGTTGCTGGGTGTGGGAGTATTGGTAACCTGCCTGGGTACTGGTGCTGCATGGCTGGTAACAGCATTTGCATTTCCAACACAACGCATTTTGTCGTGGGCATTACTTTTGCCCCTGGCGGTACCCACGTACATTGTGGCCTTCGCTTACCTCGACATTCTGCACCCCATTGGCCCAGTTCAGGAAGTTATTCGTAATATTCTGGGTTACACAAGCCCGCGTGAATTTCGTTTGCCTGATATTCGCGGCTTGCCTGGGGCCATTTTCTTGCTGGGATTCGTCCTGTATCCCTATGTTTACCTTAGCACGCGGGTTATGTTTGCCACCCAGGCTGCCAGCTTGCTGGAAGCGGGTCGAATTTTGGGGTTATCGGGTAAAGGGGTTTTCCTGCGCGTAGCCCTGCCGTTGGCCCGCCCCGCCATAGCGGTGGGGGTTAGCCTTGCACTGCTGGAAACGCTAAACGACATCGGCGCGTCCGAGTTTTTGGGTGTGCATACCTTAACCGTCTCGGTCTATACCACTTGGGTAACCCGAACCGACCTGGCCGGGGCTGCCCAAATTGCGCTGGCAATGCTGGCAATTGTGGTTGGGTTAATTTTATTGGAACGGCAAGGGCGCAAACGACAGCGCTATGCCAACACGCAACGTATGCGTCCCATTCAGCCTAAACCTCTTAAAGGCTTGGCTGCAATTATCGCTGTTGTGCTTGGCTGGATACCCATTGTTGTTGGCTTTGTCGCACCCGCAATTTACCTGCTTAATGAAACCGTCAAGCATTTGCAAATTAAAGGCGGTGTTTCCGAGCAACTCTTGTTAAGTGGTTTCAATACACTAAGAATTGCACTGGTTGCGACCTTAGTCGTTGTATTTTGCGGGCTGGTTGTAACTTGGGCGGCCCGAAGTGCCCGCGCGTCGTCATGGTCTGGCACTTATCATGCGCTTGCGCGTGTTTCAACTATTGGCTACGCCTTGCCTGGTACGGTCTTGGCCATTGGCTTGCTTACCCCGCTTATCTATTTCGACAATGCCCTTGGTTGGATTATAGAATTATTTTCCGACCGCACCCCAGGCCTGATTTTAATGGGTTCAACGACCGCACTGGTTTGTGCCTACGTTATTCGCTTTCTGGCAATTTCTGTAGGCGGCATTGAGTCGGGCCTTTCGCGTATTCCGCCCTCGCTTGAACAGGCCTCTCGGTTGCTGGGCGAATCTGCTACCGGTACGCTAAGGCGGGTTCACTTGCCCCTGTTACGCCCTGCCCTGGGCGCGGCAGCATTATTGGTCTTTGTAGACACCATGAAAGAGTTGCCGGCCACGTTATTATTACGGCCTGTAAATTTTGAAACGCTGGCAACCTGGCTTTATGCAGAGGCCGCCCGCGGCACCTATGAAGAAGGTGCGGTTGCTGCACTGGCTATTGTGCTGGCAGGGCTGCTACCCGTTATTGTGCTGGCCAGAAAACAATTGCAATCCGGACACTAAACCCGCTATGGCTGAAGTCGATCACTTAAAGCTTGAACACGTTTCGTTGGCGTACGACACACCTGAAGGCGTATTGCCCGTTGTAGACGATTTATCACTGGGCCTTCAAAAAGGGTATATCGGGTGTTTGCTAGGTGCTTCAGGCTGCGGCAAAACTACTGTTCTACGCGCCATTGCCGGTTTCGAGCCATTACGCCTTGGCAAAATTTTTCTGGGCGAAACATTGTTGTCAGAACCGGGTTACCAGGTTGAGCCCGAGCATCGGAACGTGGGCATGATGTTTCAAGACTACGCCCTGTTTCCCCATTTAAATATTGAAAAGAACGTTGGCTTTGGTTTGCGTCGTTCAACACGGCACGAACGTCGGGACCGCGTTATGGAAATGCTTAAATTAGTGGGATTAACCGATGTTGCCAATCGCTACCCGCACGAATTGTCGGGCGGCCAACAACAGCGTGTGGCGCTGGCCCGCGCACTGGCCCCGGAACCCGAACTACTTTTACTCGACGAGCCATTTTCAAATCTTGATGTAGATACGCGTGAACGCTTGGCATTTGAGGTCCGCGATATCTTGCAGGCAACCGGCCACACAGCTTTGCTGGTTACACACAACCAGGCCGAAGCGTTTGCAATTGCCGACCGCATTGGGGTAATGGAAAAAGGCCATATTGTGCAGTGGGATTCGCCGTATGGCCTGCACCATAACCCAGTAAGCACTTTTGTTGCCGACTTCGTTCGTCGCGAAGCGTTAATGGCCCAACGTGCCCAGGCTTACTTAAGGGGCGAAGGTAGTTAAACCTGCCATTTCTTGTTTGAACTGCGCCCCAAAACGGAAATTTGTATCAGGTTGGTTGGGGGTAATTGATTTAAGTGGGTCGGCTTTTTTCCACGACCTTCATTGCCGACGCAATAAGCCCGCCAATATCCGACAAGTTCGATGGCAAAATCAGTGTATTGCTTTCTTTGGCCAAATTTGCAAATGCATCAACGTAGCGCTCTGCCACATTTAAATTAACGGCTTCAATACCGCCCGGCTGATTAATTGACTGGGCGACGTGAGAAATGGCCTTGGCCGTGGCCTCGGCTACCAGTAACACAGCCTGCGCCTCACCATGTGCTTTGTTGATTTGGGCCTGCTTTTCCCCTTCCGAGCGCGCTATAAAAGCCTCGCGTTCTCCGGTAGCAATATTAATCTGTTCCTGCCGGCGCCCTTCAGAAGCCGCAATAAGCGCGCGCTTTTCACGCTCTGCAGTAATTTGCGCCTGCATGGCGCGCAAAATCTCGTTAGGCGGCGTAAGATCTTTAATTTCGTAGCGCAACACTTTTACGCCCCAGTTTAAGGCTGCGTCGTCCAGCGCGGCCACAATCGTACTATTAATCAGTTCGCGCTCTTCGAAAGTACGGTCCAGCTCCATTTTGCCAACAACAGAACGAAGGGTGGTTTGGGCCAATTGCGTAATGGCGAAAATGTAGTTAGATGAGCCGTATGATGCACGCATTGGGTCGGTAACCTGAAAATAAAGTACGCCATCAACCTGTAATTGCGTGTTGTCTTTCGTAATACAAACCTGGCTAGGCACATCGAGGGGAATTTCTTTTAACGAATGCTTGTATGCAATGCTTTCAATAAATGGAATAAGAAAACCGGCCCCTGGCGACAAGGTGCGATCGTACTTACCCAAGCGCTCGATCACCCATGCATTTTGCTGCGGCACAATAGCAATAGACTTAACAACAATAACGAAAACCAGCGCAACGCCAATAATCAATACAAACAACGACAAATCAGAATCAAGTAAATTCATAGTCATTTCTCTTCGGGTTCAAGGACAAGCACTGTGCCATCCATCTCGATAATTTTGTGCGGGCCGGATTTGGGTACTGCACCTTTTGCCAGACGGGCATCCCAACTGGCGCCACGGTAGCGAATTTTGGTACGATTCCCCTCGGCCCAGGTTGTAACCACAACGGTTTGTCCAATATCCATCAGCACGTCTCGGTTACGTGCCGCGTTAATTTCCCGCTTCTTCAAAAATCGGGTTTTGCGCAAAACAATAAGGCCTAAACCAGTAACAAGCGCTACAACCGCTATTTGTGTGGCAAGCCCCGCACCCAGGACAGCGGCTACACCGGCCGCGACAAACCCTACGGCAATAAGCAGCAAATAGAATGTGCCGCTTAAAATTTCACCAATAAGTGCCAACGCAGCAATACCAAACCAGAACCACATAAGAACGCCTTAATAGAAACACCTTTGCGAAAGCGTGTGAATTGTCGCTATTGCACCGGCCGCATGGTGAAGTGACTAGCTTACCTTAAAACCTTCGTGTTCAAGCAATGCAACCTTACGCTTAAGGCCTCCACCATACCCGGTTAGCTGCGCATTCGACGCTACAACCCGGTGACACGGCACAATAATAGATAACGGGTTGCGCCCAACAGCCACCCCCACTGCCCGATACGCGCCGGGCGTTACCCCGGCGACACGCCCAAGTTCGCCATACGATGTTAACTTGTTGCTGGGTAAACTCGCCAGGGCGTGCCATATCTTCATTTGAAAATTTGTGCCGCTAAACGAAAGCGGAACGGAAAACCGCATTAGCTGGCCCCGGAAATAAGCATCCAGCTCGGCAATTGCATGTTCAAAGACCAACGAAACTGCGCGTGGCGCCTGACCATCGCATTTAAACTGCCGATTAGTTGGCGACCCGGGCGAAGGCGTGACTTCGCGAACGCCGCGACCCCAGTTAATATCCTTATAAAGGTTATGCCAACCGGAACCGTTAATATGGCCTTGTGACGGCGAAACCTTAAGGCGCCGCAACGTAGTTCCTTGATGTTCGCCCGCCTGAGGACGATTGATCTTTTGTAAATTGGATATTGGGAACTGTATTGGGCAATCGCGTTGATCACTGAAGTAGAAACCCGCCAAGCCAATTGGGTTAGCCGCCAGTACTGCCAACCCTAATGGGGTTTCAACTTGACGAAAAAATAAAGCGTCTGTTTGCATAACCGAAATTACCGTACAGTATGGTTAAAATCGAAAGCAGCTACCCTTTTCTGCGGAGGTGAATAATGAGAAGAAAAAGTGAGGCCAAACGCAATGCTATTCTTGAAACCGCGCTTACTGTGTTTCGTGAAGTTGGGTTTGAAGCCGCGTCCATGTCGCAAATTGCAGCCCGCGTGGGGGGGTCTAAAGCCACTCTTTACAATTACTTTTCTTCGAAAGAAGAACTGTTGCTTGAAGCCATGCACGCCTCCGCCCGCGAGCACGGCGAGAACATTATTGCACTAATTGATTCAAACGGCGACGTTAAAACCCAGCTTATCCGGTTTGCCGATTCGCTTATGCAAGTGCTTTCCACAGAAGAAACGCAACAGTTATTGCGCGTCGCTATTTCTGTTAGCGGCAAATCGAATATTGGCCGTCGCTTTTATGATTTAGGTACCGAAGTGGTTTGGCATCGTGTTGCGTTGTTTATGGAGCAACAGACGCAAACAGGGGCATTACGTAAAGACAACCCGGAAACGATGGCGATGCATTTTCGCACACTGTGTGAATGCGATTTAATGGCCTACTTATTAGGCGCCGGGCCTGCCCTAAGTCGCGAACAGCGGCACGTTAAAGCTGCTTTATTGGTAGATTTATTCTGGCGTGCCCATGGGGTAAGCGACGAATAGAAATATCCGACACCCTGCATTGCTTTCAAGGCAAGCTTGGTGCCGGATATTAACAACAAAACAACCGGATTATTTCGCTGCCAAACGTTGCCAGGTATCAACCACGGTATCGGGGTTTAACGACATCGACAAAATACCCTGGTCACGCAACCATTCAGCCAAATCAGGGTGGTCGCTGGGGCCTTGTCCGCAAATGCCAACGTATTTGTTCGCTTTCAAGCAGGCTTGAATAGCACGCGCAAGCATGAACTTCACAGCGTCATCACGCTCGTCGAAATCGGCCGCCAGCAGCTCCATGCCCGAGTCACGGTCAAGACCCAGCGTAAGCTGCGTCATGTCGTTCGAGCCAATAGAGAAGCCATCGAAATGCTCGAGGAACTGATCTGCCAGAATGGCATTGGAAGGCACTTCGCACATCATTACCACGCGCAAACCATTCTTGCCGCGTTCCAGGCCATGACTGGCCAGCAGGGCAATGACTTTCTCGGCTTGCTGCACTGTACGCACAAATGGCACCATAATTTCCACATTGGTCAGGCCCATTTCATCGCGAACCTTACGTAAAGCCTCGCACTCCATGCGGAAACATTCTTCGAAATCGGCAGCCAAATAGCGTGAGGCGCCCCGGAAACCCAACATGGGGTTTTCCTCTTCGGGCTCGTAACGAGAGCCGCCTACCAGCTTGCGATACTCGTTCGACTTGAAGTCGGACATGCGCACAATGACAGGCTTGGGGTAAAACGCAGCACCAATGGTGGCCACACCCTCGGCCAGCTTCTCGACGAAGAAGGCACGCGGGCTGGCATAACCCCTTGCTGCCGACTCAACGGCTTTTTTCAGGTCGCTATCAACGTTGGGATAATCGAGCACCGCTTTGGGGTGAACGTTAATATTATTGTTGATAATGAATTCGAGACGCGCCAGGCCCACCCCTGCATTGGGAATTTGGGAGAAGTCGAAAGCCAATTGTGGATTACCCACATTCATCATGACCTTCACACCAATTTCGGGCATTTCGCCCCACTGAACCTGTTCAATTTCGGTTTCGATCAGGCCATCGTAAATACGACCTTCATCGCCTTCGGCGCATGAAACGGTCACTTCCTTACCGCTGGTAAGAACATCGGTGGCATTCGCGCAGCCTACAACTGCTGGAATACCCAGCTCGCGGGCAATAATAGCCGCGTGACATGTTCGACCACCCCGATTTGTTACGATAGCCGAAGCCAGCTTCATCACCGGTTCCCAATTTGGGTCGGTCATGTCGGTTACCAGAACATCGCCGGCGCGAACCTGGTCCATTTCTGAAATATCGCCCACAATTCGAACTTTGCCGGAACCAATTTTCTGGCCAATTGCGCGCCCGGTAACCAGTACTTCGCCGGTGGCTTTCAAGCGATAACGTTCCTGTACGTCGTGGCCCGATTGCTGCGACTTAACCGTTTCGGGGCGAGCTTGCAGAATATAAATTTTGCCGTCAACGCCGTCACGACCCCATTCGATATCCATGGGACGCTGGTAGTGCTTTTCGATAATCATGGCGTAACGCGCCAACTCGATGACCTCATCGTCGGTTAACGAATAGCGGTTGCGCTCGGACACAGGCACATCGACCGTGCGCACAGACGCACCCGAAGCGCGCTCTGGGTCAAACTCCATTTTTAATAGTTTGGAGCCGATACGGCGGCTGATAATGGGGTAATGGCCTGCTTCCAGTGTGGGCTTGAAAACATAGAACTCGTCGGGGTTCACTGCACCCTGCACTACGGTTTCACCCAAACCGTAAGACGATGTGATGAACACTACATCGTCAAAGCCGGATTCCGTGTCGAGCGTAAACATAACGCCGGCACTACCCAGGTCGGACCGCACCATACGCTGAATACCCGCCGACAAGGCCACATCGGCGTGGGCGTAACCTTTATGAACCCGGTAGGAAATAGCGCGGTCGTTGTACAAAGAGGCAAAGACGTGACGAACCTTATCTAGTACGTCGTCAATTCCAACCACGTTCAGAAACGTTTCCTGCTGCCCGGCAAAAGAGGCATCGGGCAAATCTTCCGCCGTTGCCGATGAACGCACGGCGAACGAGCCTTTACCGTCGGCATCAAGTTTGGCAAACGCGTCGCGAATGGCCTGTTCCAATTCAGCCGGAAACGGAGTGTCGACAATCCACTGGCGAATCTCCGCA
>NZLH01000178.1 GCA_002694155.1 Pusillimonas sp.
ATCAAGCTCGGAAAGCATGCGGCTTTTGTCGTAATCGGGTAAACCGGTTGTTTTTGCCGTTTGCATGGTTGCTAAAGCAGACAGTGCTTCTTTGTATCGCGTCTGTAAAGAAGTGTCGGGCATGCCTGCCTGGATTGCTTGAAAATAAGTTTGTGGGCCCAGGTCAGTCAGTAGCAGAAAGCCGTTCGGTAGATCTTGCGCTAAAACCGTGGGAACATTAAGGCCCACATCGCGTAGCAGTGCAGTGACGTGTAAAAATGGTTCGCAATTTTCTTGTGGTGGCGGGGCATCCATTGCGATTAAGGTGCGATTATGCGCCTGTACGCGGAAATACCGGCGGAAACTGGCGTCGCTGGACGCTGGCGCTAGCGTTTCCAGCGCTATACCCAGCGTGGACGACTTTTGTTGAAGCCAGGTTTTTAATTGCGTCAGGCGATCATCGGAAGGTTGTTGCGCTTTGTTTTGGGTCATTTTGAAGCAAGAAAAAAATGGAGAAAGGTTCTTTTGTAACGACGAACTGGAGGTTTGGTCAGCTTCTCCTATAATACCGGGTTGCTGTTTCTTTCGTTGCGGCCACAGTGCCAAAATAATAACTGTTTCGTGGGGTCAATTTCTCGTGCGTTTCGTCTGGTGGTCGTTGTTTATGGCGGTAAGTGTGTTGTCTGCGGCAAAAGCCAGTGGGCAGCAGCGTGCCGAACCCGTGCCGTCAGTTCGTATTACCGAGATCCCCGCAGCAAATCAGGGCTTGCGTGAATCCAACCGTTTAAGCGTACATGGTGGTGTCTCAGAAAGCGAGTTATCGGCATTTACCATTTCTGACAAAGTCGAGAATGATATCGACGACAAGATTATCCTTACGGGTAATGCGGAAGTCCGGCGCAATGATGCAGTGGTGAAGGGGCAGCGCATTGATTACCAGCGCGAAACCGGCCAGGTTGATGTCTGGGGCGATGGCTATTTAATGCGCGACGGTAATGTTGTGAAAGGCCCTGAAATTCACTACAACCTCGATAGTGAAACTGGCGAAATCTCGAATGCAGACTTTTGGCTTGGCGCAGGTGGGGGTTCGGGTACGTCTAAACTCACTCAGGTGTTTAGCCGGTCGCAAATGCGTATGACCGACATGGAATACGCTGCGTGTCCTTGCCCTGATCCGGCCTGGTATATCTCGGCGCCGCGGGTCGACTTCGATTTCGATGAAAATGAAGGTGTGGCGCGCAATGGGGTATTGTTTTTTAAGGGTGTCCCCATTCTTGCTTCGCCCTACCTTTCTTTTCCGCTACGCAAAGAGCGTAAATCGGGTTTTCTAATTCCAAGTTACGGTGGTTCAAGTAACTCTGGTTACGAATTTGCTTTGCCCTACTACTTTAATTTGGCGCCTAATTACGATTTAACGCTAACACCCCGATATATGTCGAAACGGGGGTTGCAACTTGGCGCCGAATACCGGTACTTAGGGCGTTCATATAATGGCACGCTGGCGGGCACTTATCTGCCCAACGATAAGCAAACGCAAGAGAAACGATGGATGTACAGTTGGCGGCATGACCATCGTTTTGGGCATGGGTTTTATGCGTCTGCCGATATTAATGCGGTATCCGACGACAATTATTTCCGCGATTTTTCTACAATTGGCGTGAACCAGGCGTCAATTGATTACTTACCACGAGTATTAACCGTAGGGTGGGCGGGCAGCCCATATTGGCAAGCGTCAGTTCAACACTATACGTATCAAACAATTCAGGATACGTCGCCCGGTGCTTCTTACCGCTACCCCCAGTTTGATAAAGAACCCGAGCTTTATATTCGTGGTGCCCGATACGACTGGAACGGTTTCGACCTTGTGTCTTTGAACTACGCAACCAAGTTTGTCATGCCACGTTACAAAGGCGGGGGCTATCCCGGCTTGGTCGACGGGCAACGCCTGCGCCCCGACGGCACGCGCATGACGTCGTATAACGCCATCTCTTTTCCAGTTGTTAGGCCCGGCTGGTACGTTACGCCCAAAGCCGTTCTACACATGAGCCAGTACAACACCAACTGGTATACGAATCAGTTTCCGCAGTATTTGGGGCGCCCTGGGTCAAAGTCACGTGTTGTGCCCTTGTTTTCTATTGATTCAGGCCTGATGTTCGAGCGGGATACACACTTTTTCGGGAATCCATCGGTTCAAACCCTGGAGCCCCGGTTGTATTACTTACGGGTTCCCTATCGCGATCAAGATAATCTGCCAATTTATGATACCGGGATCGCCACCTTTAATTTTGCCCAGGCTTTCGACGAAAACTATTTTAGTGGTGGCTGGGATAGAATCGCCGATGCAAACCAGCTAACTATTGGCCTGACCACGCGTTGGCTGGATGCTGATACTGGGTTCGAGAGGTTATCGTTATCGGCCGCCCAAAGAATTTACTTCGATGATCGTCGTGTGACTTTACCGGGTGGGGCACCGCGTACCGACAAGAAGTCGGATTATCTTGTAGGGGTAAACGCCGCCCTTACTGATACGCTTACGTTACGGTTCGACGCGCAATTTAACCCCGAGTCCAATAATCGTAACCGGATGACAGCGGGTATGCGCTGGAACCCGAAACGACTGGCCACGCTGTCGGCATCGTACCGCTACGAGCGTGACCCACGACAGGTTTCTAACCCGAATTATGTGTATGGGCCAAACGACCCCAATCTAACCAAAGAGCAAGTCAGTGTCTCTGGTCAGTGGCCACTTACGTCGAAAATTTCAGTTATGGGTCGAATTGACTACGCCATTGACGAGCGTCGCACAACCCAGTCCATTATGGGGCTGGAGTATCAGGGCGATTGCTGCTGGGCGGCGCGTGTTGTCTTCCAACGATATGCAGTATCGTTAGGAGATAAAAACACAGCCCTGTTTTTGCAGTTAGAGCTAAATGGCCTTGGTTCACTGGGAACGGATCCGCTTGGGTTCCTGGGGCGTAATATACGTGGGTATCAGTCGGCTACGCCGCCCATCCCCGACACAACCACTTTCGAGAGGTATGAATAATGCTTTGTTTGTCCGTTAAACGCCGTCTTGCCGTATGTGCCTTGCCCGTTTTAGGCATGTTGGCCGCTGTGGGTGCGAGTTATGCGCAACCAAGTGGTTCGGGTGCGGCTGCTGCCGGGCAACCGGCACAGGGCCAACAGGCGTCTAAGCGCTTCGTTGACGGGATTGCCGCAGTTGTGAACAAGCAAGTCATTACCTTGTATCAGCTCGAGCAAGAACTGAAAGCCGCCAAAGCGCAGCTTGCTATGCAAAATATTCAGGCGCCCGACGATGACACTTTGCGGCGCCAGGTTTTGCAGCGCATGATTACCGAAGAGCTAATCAAGCAGGAAGCACGACGTTTGAATGTGGCTGTGAACGACAACCAGCTGGATCAGGCCATTACAAACATCGCGCAACGTAACAATATGACGCAATCTCAGCTACGAGCTGAAATTGAAAAATCTGGGGTTAGTTGGGATTATTACCGCCAATCATTGCGTCAGGAAATTCTGACCGACTTGGTACGGCAACGTGAAGTTGATAGCCGAATCATGATTTCCGACAACGAGGTAGATGCTTTTTTACGCAGTCAAAGCGTAACAGGTGGGTTCGTTGGGGGGGCTCAAGCAGCACCGGCTCCTCAGGGGCAACCTCAGTCTAATGCCCAGGCGTCACCTATGCAGCCGTTGGGTTTGGCGCAAATTTTGGTGCAGGTTCCAGAGTCAGCATCGCCTTCTCAAGTTGAAGAGTATCGTCGCGAAGCGCAAGATGCATTGTCACGTATTAAAGCAGGCCAAGACTTTGCAGCTGTAGCTGCAGCTGTCTCAGATGGCCCGGGGGCGCTAGAGGGCGGTGACATGGGGGTTCGTCCGGCACAAGGTTGGCCCGACCTGTTCCTGCAAGCGGTTCAGAATCTATCTGCCGGAGACGTTAGTGACATTATTCGTAGTGGTAACGGCTTTCATATCTTGAAAGTCACCACTCGTGGCCAGCCATCTGGCCAAGCCGCTTCGCAACAAGCACTGCAAGGGGCGCAACAACCTTCGCCGGCTCAAGCTTCACAGGCCAACGCGCGTCGAAATGATATGGCGGCTGTATTCCAGTCAGAGGGGCCAATGATGGTGACGCAAACGCGCGCCCGTCATATTTTGATCAAAATCGATCAAGGCACCACCGATGAGCGTGCGCGTACCCGTCTCGAGGATATTCGCCAACGTATTTTGGCCGGCGAAGATTTTGGCGACCTGGCTCGTCGCTATTCCGAGGATGCGTCTGCGCCGTTGGGTGGCGAACTGGGTTGGTTGTCGCCAGGGGAAACCGTACCGCCTTTTGAACAGGCAATGGATAATTTGCAGCCGGGTGATATCAGTGAGCCTGTCAGAACGCCTTTTGGCTGGCATCTAATTACTGTTGATGAGCGTCGTACCGAAGATATGGAAGAAGAGTTCAAACGGATGCGGGCGCGTGAGGTTTTATTCGAGCGCCAGGTTGGCCCCGCATTTGACGACTGGTTAAGCCAGGTTCGCGCTCAGGCGTATATTGACAACCGCCTGGATCCGCGCGGCAACCAACTTAACCGGAATTAAATGGGCGCTCATCAGGCTCGTAAACGCTTCGGCCAGAATTTCCTGGCCGATGCATCGATAATTGACCAGATTATTCGTGCTATTGCCCCTGGCCCTGACGATAATATGGTTGAAATCGGCCCAGGGCAGGCGGCGTTAACCGCGCCGTTATTGCAACGTTTAAACCACTTATCCGTTGTGGAAATCGACCGCGATCTTGCCCAACGGCTTCGTAATCAGTTTCAGACCGACAAGTTAACAATTTACGAAGCAGATGTCTTAACGGTAGATTTTTCTGCTTTGGGTTCGTCACTAAGAGTGGTGGGCAATCTTCCCTACAATATTTCCAGTCCGCTTCTTTTCCGGTTGATTGATTACGCCGATCTGGTCAAAGATCAGCACTTTATGTTGCAGAAAGAGGTTGTTGACCGCATGGTTGCCATGCCGGGAGAGTCGAACTACAGTCGTTTATCGGTGATGCTGCAAGCGCGTTATGCCATGACGCATTTATTTGATGTACCCCCTACCGCTTTTCAACCGCCTCCTAAGGTCGTGTCGGCTATCGTGCGGATGGTTCCGTTACCGCCAAATCGTTTGCGTGCGCAA
>NZLH01000179.1 GCA_002694155.1 Pusillimonas sp.
CGGAACAAATCAGAACGGCATGATAAAACTTGTTACAAAAACACCGGAAACACTTCTAGACACACTCATAGAATTGTGCATCTGGTTTTGTAGCAGAAGCGTCATTGTTAATGATGATTGGTATGTGTTTAAACGCGGTCGCGGACTTTTGAAAATGCCATCTTCGGCTTGCAAATCAAGTTCAATTAATGGCCTTGATTGTAATGTGGAATTCCCAGTTGGTTCTGACTGGTCATTAACTAACAATTGCATAACGGTATTTAGCAAGGCGTGGTATCCTAATGAACGCAAGTGACAGAAACGCAATCATACGTTCTTTTGTTGTGGCGATCAGCATCATGTTTTTTGCTTGCATCGGAATATTCTACATCGGAAAAACTGTAATTACTGACCCGATCATGGATAAACTCGATACCATGCAAAGATCAAACGCCGCTAACTTTGGGCAGATCAAGAAAGAACTAAAATGAATATCTTTAAGATGTTTACGGGCGGAATTGGCGCGACTGCAAAAGGCATTGCTCGCGGGGTTGCCACGTTTACAGGCGACAAGGTTCAACAAGAAGATCATCTAACACAAGAACAACAAGCCGTACTTGCTCAGTTTGCATCTGAAAACACGCAGCATAGAACTAACCGCACATGGTTTGATGCGTTTGTTGATGGATTAAATCGCCTTCCACGGCCTATTATTGCTCTTGAGGTTATCGCCCTGCCTCATTGGGCTGTACTTGATCCTGCTGGCTTCTCAGCGGCTATGATGGCGCTTGCTGTAACTCCTGAATGGCTTGCTCTGATTATCGGGCAAGTTATCCTGTTGTTCTTTGGCGGTCGTATGTTGGATAAATGGCCTCGTAAGTTTGACGCACCAAATGCGAATACCGTTAAGGCGGTTCTGGACGCGCAAGACAAAATAAAAAAGAAAAAGCGCCCCGATGAAAAAGAATATCAGGACGCTATGAAAAATGATGATCCGTTATCTGAGGAAAATATCAGAGAATGGAACAGGCGGAATAACCCTAATTTTAAAGGTTAGAAAAGCCCCTTACTTTCAAGCAATCCTGCATCAATGTTTTTGATTGCCTGCTTGTAGTACGATGTTTTCAATTCCGCGCCAACGCCTTTTCGTCCCTTTTGAACTGCTGTGAAAATTTCCGTACCAATACCGGCAAATGGCGTGAATACCGTGTCCCCCGGATTAGACCACAGATCAATGCAACGACGAACAGGCTCAAGCTGCAACGGGCAAATGTGACGTTCGTCATCACTTTCACGCGCTGCCCGGAATTGCAACGTGTCTGACGGGTCGATATCCATCCACACTGGGCTTGCGTATTGCTGCAAGACATGTACAGGAAAACTTTCGTTGGTATGCTCTACACGTTCTGGGTTATCGCCCGGTTTGCGTAGAGTTACGATTTTGTCAGGAATACCATTGCGAGAAATACAGCTATCCTTTTTAAGCTGCTTGTGCAGTAGCCCAATTGCCTTTGTGCGCTGCATCGCGGTTACGGGGTCTTTCCAAATCACCACTTCTGAATGATAGATAAACCCTAGTTCCTGTGCTGCACGGATAATTTCCCCCGGAAAATCACGCAACCCGATAAAGCCATCACGCGCCTTGCTGGTTGGAAGTGCCATGCAATGCATTGAGAACATTCGCCCCGGCATCAATGCGCGATACAATTCTTTCAGCAAAAACTTGAAGTGATCAAAGAATTCATCACTTGATGCACTGTTACCCATGTCGCGGTCGCTATTTGAATACGTATACAGGCTTTCAAACGGCGGAGACGAAATAGAGTAATGCAGCGAGTTATCAGGCATTCCTTTCAAAACTTCGATGCAATCACCATTGTAAATAGCGTAATCATCCGTGATGTGTTGATCAATAACTTGGGACATAAATTAACCTCCGATCCAAGTTGGCAATTTCATATTGATTGTGTTTTCGTATTTCGTTTTGTTGCGCAACGAACCATGCGCGTTAACCTCGTTCAAGTCTTTCATATGTTCAATCATTTTTGATTGCATTTCAAGGAATTGTTTTTCCTTACGTTCAATGTTTTTAACAACTTGGCCCTCTGTTTCAGCAGCAATGAAGTGTGCGTTTACGGCGCTCTTTTGCCCGAAACGGTAGAACCGTCTGATTGCCTGATAAACTTGCTCGTAGCTATCGTTCAGGCCAACAAAGCAAGTATTACTGCAATGTTGTAGATTTAATCCAACTCCGCAAATAGAGGTTTTAGTTACTAATATTGGTTTTTCTTGGTTCTTGAAGGATATTAGCTTCTTTTCTTTTTGATCCTCGCTGTCTGCGCCCCTAATTGAGATGCATTGATCTCCAAAATACCTTGCTATTTTATCCTGCTCGTCATTCAGATTGCACCATATCACCCAAGGGGTTTGAATGCTCAATGTATTCGGCAGCTTTCCTGAGGATTTCTGGATTGTCTTTGAATTTACCAAGTCCGAGATTACACCAGTTGCACAGCAATCCCCTAATTCTTCCTGTTCTGTGACAATGGTCAATTTTGAAGTATTTTGACTTTCCCCCGACTTCTGATGATCCGCATATTTTGCATTTTCCTGCTTGTTGATCAAGCATGATCTCGTATTCTGATTGTCCAATACCGTAAGTTGACCTAAGTCTTTCGTCTCTTTTTTTGTTTTTACATCTTGATCTTGCTTGTTGTTTGCATTTTTCTCTAAACTCAGGATCTGATTTGTATCTTTCCCTTCTTGATTTGTTGTATTTTTTTGATTGTTCTGGTGTTCGCTTGTTCCAGTTTTCTTTGTTTTCAGAGTAGTATTTTCGCATGTACTCTTTGTTTTCGTCACCTGATCTTGATTGTGACCTTCTGCGCTCGCGCTCTTCTGCGCAAGATGCATATTTCTTTCGTCTGTTTTTTGCGTATTCTGGTTTCCAAGGCATTCTGCCAGTTTATTACTAAAAACACCTGATTGCAACATAATTTCGTAGTTGCAAATAACGTCTACTGCTTTTTTGCATCTTTCCTCAATCGTTTCTTTACGTGCTGTAATGCGTTCCTGCATGGTATGTGCTTCCATTGGGAACAAAGTAGACAGATCGTTCTGATCATAATCAACGCCAACAGTATGTTGAATAATGTTTAGGTTTGGCAGATCATAGCCTTCTGTCTCATAACCGATATCACGCGGATGCTGAAACATAACTGACCAAGTAGACATCCACTGCCAAAACTCTGACTGAGCATGTCCCTTTAATCGCCACTTTTGCGTTTCGCCACCATCATGCACAAAAAACATTGCAAGCATTTCGGTGTAATTCATAACGCCTAGAAATTCCGCGTGATTGCCAATCTCCATAAAGTCGTTAGGCGCTGGCGTGGCGGTAGCAGCGAGACGGAATGGGACAACCTGACATTCTTCAATCAGCATGTTGCGCGTTTTGCCGGTGAAAGACTTTAGAATACTGCTTTCATCCAATACAACCCCGCCAAATGCAGACATATCAAAGTGCTGCATTTTTTCATAGTTAGTTACGTAAATTCCGTTTCTAACGTCTGATTGTTCTTTTGCTTGATGAATTTCAATGCCGAACTTTTCTCCCTCGTCAATAAACTGACCTGATACAGCAAGCGGCGTTAAAATCAACACGGGCTTTCCGGTATATTCGTTAACCTGTTTTGCCCATTCCATTTCCATGAAACTTTTACCCATGCCGGTGCCAGCAAAAACAGCAGCGCGACCACGACGCAAAGCCCAACTTGTTACAGCATGTTGAAAATCAAATAGACCGCTGTTCAGACTTGGGACATTTGCAATGCCCGTATCTAAATCAACCGCTTGCTTGCGGCGCAAAAAATCTTCGTAATTCAAATTACCCTCCTAAAAGTGATGGCGGCAATTTATACCACCATCTAAACATTGTCAAATCAACTCATTAACTGTTGGGTATTTAATATCAGGTCTATACCTGATTGCTTGCTGCATAAACTGACGCAACGTCATGCGCTTTCCGCTTGGCGACCGCGCCTCTCCTCTGTTTTGATCGTATTTGTACCCGTATTTTGTCAGAACCAATTCCGCCTCTTTCACCGGGTTAAAGTCCTGTTTACGCTTTTGCAAGCTCATTTCTCAATTCCTCGTAATCAATACCCAAGTGCGCAATCATTACACTAATTGCACCTTCATAAAACTTTTCGAATTCGTCTTGGCCCATACTTTCGAATGCGATTGATTTAGGTTTTCTCCATGTGTATTCCGTTCCAAGAATAGGCCGATCTTTACAATAGCCCAATTCAATCTTGATTGCATCTAAAAGCGCATCTTCTTTCCAGTCCGTGGCCTCACACACCAAATGCAACAACGCAAATAGCTTGCAATGATGTTTAAGGTTGCGCGGTCTTTTCGCTTCAATCAGAACAAGCGATCCATCCTTGATGCCGTCAAGCCATTCTGCATCGCGTCGGTTTGTTGGTTGCAGCGTATTGCCAACCTTGCGCATGGTGTGTTTTTTAGGCATCTGGGCCATCCATCATTGGCATCCAATGAGTTAATGAATATATAAAATGTCCATAATGAAAATCTTCAAATTCTCCATATTCATCACAATATCTTACCATCAATGGAAACGCTGTGTGTTTTCTCCATGCAAAAAACAACCTTCCATCCATTGGTGCCGTTTCAATTGGTCGCCATGTCATTTGTAATCCTCCATTGTTCCTTGCACCATTCTAGCAAGTCATATCCTAACATCTTATCAAACGCCGCTCGTCCCAATGCCTCGTATGACACTTCACTATCAATCGTAATCCTGTGATGACGTGGGCATAATGGCGCAATGTATCTGTGATCACGCTTTCCGCCTGCACCATCCTTGACGTGATGCACCTCGGCTGGCATTCCGCACACAAGGCAACCCATATTCGCTATACGCTGCATGTGTGCTTTTTCTAGTGCATCTGGTGGGCGCGAACGTTTATCACGAATGCGCCCAACCTTGCGTCCTTTAGTAATTAACACGGCTCACAACGAATTTTTCGCCAAGGTTATGAAACTCGCACTTAACATCTGGCATGTGCCTTTTAACTGCGCTGCGAACGTGCTGTAGAGAACTTACACCAAATGCATCAAGCCTACCAGAGAACGAATTACCGCCTTTCAGAGCGTCAAAAATCGGCGTGAATTTGCTTTTCTTCGGCGGCAAAGGTTCGCCATCCATCTTTACGATGAACTTTTCACCATCCGTAACTACGCTAGTTGATACGCCTTTCTTTTTTCCCCATTCGAAGATAGCTCGACGCATTGTGTGTACTTGGCTTTTAACGTCGCCAGTCATTCCTTGACGTTGATCACGCCAATTCGGACACCATTCATCAAGGTCTCCGACATATTCACCTTTTGCAAGCAATGATTTGTAGATGTCACCATAAACTGATGGCATAAATTAACCTCCTTTTTATTGCATTAGAACGGGATACTATCGCTTAGATCATCGTCAAGAGAGTTTGATTGATCCTGATATCCGCCTGACTGACCGCCACCGGAACTAGACTTTCCGCCCAACATTTTCATATCATTGATAATGAACTCAGTTGAATA
>NZLH01000180.1 GCA_002694155.1 Pusillimonas sp.
AAAAGAAAGAGGAGTGGGATGGTAAAAGTCTCAAATCTATTGGTATTAAAATGTTTTCAAACGATGATAAAATATTCAAAGCACAATCCAGAATGTCTCCTGATATGTGGAAGTTGTTTTCACACAAACAGGTAAAGGACCGCTCCCATAGAGGTTTTACCTGTGAGGAGAACAACCCTCCAGAAGTCAATGTAAATACTGTTGGTTTTGATATTAATGGAGCATACACTGATTGTGTGTTGAACCCATTAGACAGATGGTTCTCTGTAGGGTTCAACTCTGTTTGGGAAGAATATAAGAAAAGACAAGACGGTAAAATTGGGAGTGGCTTCTACTATGTTGAAACCCCAGACAGCACACTCTTCCACAGAAACAATATTTACTCCACCTGTATTGTTGCTTACGGTCTTAGGAAAAAAATTATTACACACGACGACATCAAATATTATATGAGACCATTACATTATTCTAAGAGAACTCTCTTCCATAATCTATTCAGTAAATATCTCAATGTAGCCACAAACAAAAAGATTGGTAAATTCTTATGTAATCTCACAACAGGATTGTTGGGTAGGCACATTAGAAAGAAAACCAATCCTAAGTGTTCTACTGAGTTCAGTGATGTATCAAACTTCTATGCTAATCATCGTTCTCCGTTTTGTTATTCACAGGCGATAGATGAGGATACAAACTTATTCATCTACGGACAAAAATGGGAGATGCCGAGGATTGATAATCATATCCCAATGTATATCCAAATCTTAGACAATATGAATATCAAACAATATGAAATGATGAAAAAGTTTCTAAAGCCAAATGTATTCAAGAACTTATACGACTATCCTATCTACAGGAAAGTTGATATGTTTGCGTGTGATAAACAATATTTGAAAAAAAATTATAAAGCCAAATGTAGCAACAAGAGAGGTGGCTACAAGATGGAAATACCGAAAAAATTTTACAATTCATCTTATAAATATAGAGGTCTAAATAATGTTGTGATTGAATGGAATGGTGAAAGCACAAGACATAATTTCGTTATGAATTTATTTGCTAAGTCGCTCTACAGAAAACAGATAGAAAAGTTAGATGTTACAGATAGTAACCAATGGGAGAAGATAGAAAAAAGATTATTTGGTGATGCTACATACAATCCAGAAAAAAACGCAAGAAGTATTTATATCCCTTCCAAACCTGTAGTATGTGTTTTGGGTGATGGAGGGACAGGTAAAAGTTATATTATCAAAAAGATTGATGAGGGACACAATCCACTAAAAATGTGTTTTACAAATAAAGCCTCCCTCAACATTGGAGGCGGAACATTTCACAGACAGTTAGGACTAAACAAAAGGTTAGAGATGTCGGTTTCAAAATTAGATACTATAGTCAGCCAACACGACTGTATCATTGTTGATGAAATCTCAATGAACCCAGCGTGGAGTTGGAACTATATTTGCTGGTTGCGAGAACTTACAAAACTACCTCTTCTACTATGTGGTGATTGGGGTCAGGTTAGACCTGTGGAGAAAACAAAAAAGAGATATGATAAATACAATCAACATCCACGAGTTCATAATCTAATGGGTTGTATCACTGAACTTACAGTAAATCACAGAATAGGTGCGGGACAGGAAGAATATGCTAAGTTGCTACACGACAACAAAAACAAAATGGAAAACATAAATATAGAAGAATTTGAACTGTGCGATGATGAGCCAGTGCCTACAAAAAATATTACTTATATGAATAAAACAAGAAAGTATGTAAATCAAATTATTAGTGAGATGGTGATAGAAAATAAAAACATACCAGAGGACCAGATTTTCACAATCAAACCTAAGGGCAAGTCAGCAGATGATGAGGAGTTCATAGAAGAACCATTTATGATTGTGCCTGAGGAAAGTGATGATGAGGAAGAAGAAGAAGAAGAAGGAGAAAAGAAAGAAGAAGAAAAAGGTGTGGGTGCTACACAAACAATAAGAGTATTTGCTAATACACCAATGATTGCGAGAGTTACTGAAAAGAAAGGAGAAACTTTATTCAACAATGAGGATTTCATAATTGATACAATAAATAATGAGACTACTATTCTTAGGTCACTCAACAGAAAAGAAGATGACCCTGCCTACAGGTATGAAATAGAAACAGAAAAATTACAGAGTAAGTTCTTAGTGGCGTGGGCTATTACTACACATAAGGCTCAGGGGCAGACGATAAAAGAAAAGATTAGAATATGGGATTGGAGTTATATGAATACAGAACTAAGATATACAGCGATGTCCCGAGTAACGAGAAGACAAGATGTATTCATTCAACCTGAATATAAAAAATAAATTATCTTTATATATTTTATAAATGCCTTATCACATAAATAAACGAGGTCGTAAAACTATGAGAGCAGACCCCAACAATGACCCTGCTACTCTTACCCCAGCACAGAAAGATACTTTAAGAAAACACGCAAAAGAACAAACTCCCAGACATATTGCTCTAATGAATAACCTAATGAAAAGCGGAGATAGTTTTGAAGAAGCACATAAGAAAGCAAGTAAATTAAAAAAGTAAATCATATATTTTTTTATTAACATATATGATTTTAATTTAGGAACTGAGGGAAGTAGTAATCTTACCTGAGGCGGATGAAATACTTTCAAGTTCAGGACTAATGAGGCACACACGGAGACGGTGATTACCACTCTGTGCCGATGGGAGATTTACAGTAAGTTTCATAGAATTAATTTCCCTGAGAGAATTTAAGTTTGTGGAGTGTGAAAGGTCCTGTGTAAAGCCTAAGTCATAACAGTAAATGTTACGAGTAGCATCAAAAGAGGTGTCGGCATATCCACCATAGCCATAAGGCTCATTGGGACGGTCCATAGCAGGAACAAGAGCAAGAGCCAACATATCAGCATCTAACTCAAAAATGGTCTGTCCGTTTCCTTCTAACTTAACGGTCTCAAGTTCAAGATGCTTACCAGTATCCTCATTATCAGCAACATCATCAACAGCGAAATAAAGTTTGGTAAAGGCACGGTTGCTGTCTATGGTGTGACTGAGTTCAGTCCCAGAAGAAAGAGTTGTGGTAGTGCTTTCCTCTACAGGATTGTATTGAACTCTCACGAGGGCATCTGTGTCGGCATAATTTTCGGCAATCTGCGACTGCTCTAAAGCAGAAGGAAGAGTGCGATGAACCTGCTGAATGTAACATCCAGAGTTGGTGATTGAAAGGTTATTGGTTTCGCCAGATTTCATAAGGTCTTCTACGGCACGAAGACGAATTCTAATCTGGAGTTGTTCTACGAATAAATCGTTATACATAAGTTCTGGACTTTCAAAACAAGAAAACATAAGAGGAATGTAGGCAACTACAGTTGAGCCACCAGCGAGAGTTTTATCACCGTTGGTAAGTTGGAGTGCGGTCTCCATATTCTCACGGACATCACGAGGGCGAGAACTAATCTTACACATACGACCAAAAGGTTTAGTCTCCTGAATAACACGACCAGAACTAATTAACTGGGCGGACTCTACAATCTCATTAAAAAAACTTCCAGCGACATCACAGTCATTAGTTGTAGAAGAGCCTGAAAGGGCAATCTCAAGGCGAAGGACTGCGTTCTCAAGCATACCTCCACGAATGACTTTAAAATCTGTAGCAGAGTTAAAAGACATAGTATTCTGGGGATTGGAGCGAACAGTGGTTCTGGCGTGGGCTGGGACAAGACCTGATGCGAGTTGGTTCTTTTTACCAAACTGGTAGGTAAAGGGGTTGAAAGCGACATTCACACTATCAACAGCGGAAATGATTGCCGAGGACGAGTTGGAGTTTAAAACTGCGTTCATTTTTTATGATATATACTTAGATAATTATTTTTACAGATTTGCGATATTAAGCCTCATAAATAATTACTAAAGGTTTTACTTTATCATAGAAAGGAGAATATGGTTCTGCTAATTTTTCAATAGTAAATTTTCCTTTTTTCCGCTTTCTGTTATAACTTCTTTGTTTTGCTAAATATTCAAATCTATATTTTCTATTTTTCATCTTTTGCCTGTATCTCTCCCGTGCCTTCTTTCGTATCTGTTTTTTGTTCTGTTGATAGTAATGTTGGTCTTTTGATAGAGAAGTTTTTCCTGAGTTCTTTTTGTTTTTTAGTTCTGTATCGCACGACGGTTGGATTGAGTTGGACTTTATTTCTATAATATCGTCTATGATACTTTCTTTTTGCGAGTTGTTTTCGGTATTCATCTATATTAAAATCTTTCATTATAATATAAATGGAAAATAAAAAATATGTCCCCGATACTCTTTCACGGAGAGAAAAAACAAAACAACGAAAAATATTGAAAGAAAGAAAAGCAAAAGCAAAAAAAGGTGTATTTGTTGAAAAAAAATTAAATAAAAAAAAAACAAAAGAAAGTTCTTTTACAACAAGATTTAAGAATAAATATAAACTATCATCATACTCTTTAAGTTCAATTGCTAAAGCAACTAAAATACCACTTAAAGCATTACAGGAAGTTAAGAAAAAAGGTATGGGTGCTTACTATTCTGCTGGGTCACGACCTAACACAACAGCGATACAATGGGCTATGGCGAGAGTGTATAGTTACATATTAGGTGGTGGAGCAAGAAGAGTTGATAAAGCAATCACAGAAAAATACAATGTAAAATTTCCCTAAAAGTAAATATCTAAATTATTATGTTTCCAGTCATCACTATCACCAACTAATCGTATATCTTCTAATTTAGGGGGAGCGACCAGTTTAAATGTGTAGTCACTAAATTTTGTTTTATTCTGGGCTGTGGTGTTTATCACTATAAATTGAAAATCTTTTTCATTTACGATATTATCAAAAACACCGTATGAATTTGCTAATCCCTGTCTTCCACTTTCTAAAGAAAGGAAACCCTGTATGATATTTTCTCTTTCTTTTTTTGCTGATAGTTTTGTTGTAAAAACATAATCAGCATTCAATCTAATTTGAGGCGAAATCCCAGTGTAGATTTGCGAGAGCATAAATACCATAACATTACTACGCCCTCCAAAATCCAAATGTCTCCCATTCACAGCCAACTTATTTAGTATAGGATTTTTTCTCATCTCTGCTGTTAGTCCCCCAGAACCTACATAGTCATCTAACACAATCGCAATATTTGAGGTCACCATATCCTTCTTTTTGGCTTTTTTATTATGCTTTTTCACTTTGATTTGTGTATCCACGATATTTTGTAGCATATCCAGTGTCTTAAATCTATATGTTTGTGGGATACTTTTTTCAAATCCACTGTTGGTTTTACTAAAAAGAAAGACAGCATCAAATGGTTTTTTCTTATGATACTGCTCTAAGATGTGTTGCGTGATATGTGTTTTACCAGAACGGCGTGATGCTACTACTAAAATTACTGAATTTCTTTCCATAGAAGTTATATCAAATTCTTTTATACTTTCCATATCTACGGTGGTTATTTTGGAATTGACCCCCTTTAATTTTGAATTATCTTTTTCAACTCTTTCTTCTCTATCTATTTCTTCCAGTTGTGCGTCTATCATCGCCCGAGTTGTATGGACTGGTGCTACTGTGCTATATACTGGTTGTAATCCATCTGTCTTTTGACCGTGAGAACTCATTTAATATTTAGTTAGAAAATAAATATTAAATCTAAAACAGACTGGCTGTTTCATAAGAGAAATACAAATCTACGAAATCCATATTTCCAGAAGAAGTTAATCCTGCCCCATTTTCATCTACAAGTTGAACCTCAAATGCTTCGTTGATGTGGTCGCAATCTAAAGGAAGACCCTGACCGAAATTAATAACAGTAAGCCTACTACCTGATAATTTATCAACGGGGAACTGTAATTCACCCCGTCGTAAAGTAGAATGAAATTGGTCGCTACTTAGAAATGGTAATCTAACCCCTACACTATCCCCCGTGAATGAATTTGAGGACCGTTGAATAATGGCTGTTAAGAGCCTAAGATGTTGGCTACGAATATCATTACTCAATCTTACCTTAGTAATACCACGATTATCGTTCTTTAAAGCCCGAATGTGAAGTGTCGGCATATTATAACATATACCCACAAAAAAATTTTTTATAATTATAAAAAAATATAATCTTTCTAAAATGTATAATGTCTGCTAATTTAGGACGAGGCAAATCCCGAAGACCCAATCAAGCAACAGAGGAGGAAATTAAAGAGTTTTTTGAGAAAACTAAAAACATCTTAGGCAAGGCTGGATTATACTATGACCCTATTACTAAAACACAGAGAAAGGCTGTAGAACAAAATGGAAAAGAAAAAGGTAGTGGAAGAAGTCTAAAACTTAACAGAAAGTTTGCTGGTTATTTAAGAAAACTAAGTGGCGAACAGGCAGAGATACTAAAAGATGCCTCAGCCAGAGCAATTGATAAAGGGTTTTCTAAACTACAGAAGGAGAGAAAACTATTAAAAAGAGATTTGAAAGAAAAATTAGAAACAAAACCTACTGCCGAGGAAGAGGCATCAGCACCAAAACAAAAGACAGGACAGATGAGAGGCGGAAACAAACAAGAAGATAAACAAGTAAAAAAGAAAAACAAAATACCTGATGCTGAACCAAAACAAACTCTTCTAAAACAAAAAGTTCAAGAAAAAAAACAAAAAACAGCAGTAGCCGAGGGTGTTAGAGAGATAGTTGGAGAAAGAGCAAAAGGTTTGGAAAAGATGGCGAAAAATATTAGAAAAAATGTAATTATGGCTGAAAGTCCAGATGAACTAAAACAAAAAGAAAAAATACAGAATGTAGCAGTAAATGATGATGGTTCAGTAGAAAGTTTAGAAAAAGCATCAGGCACAGTTGATGATGTTAAGTTGGAGGAGGCACAACCACAAGCACCCCCAGAAGAACCGCCTACTGAAAGTGATGCTATACCAGAACAACCAGAACAGGCACAAACAGAACAGGCAACGCCAGAAGCACCACAGACAACTACACAAAATGTAGATGCTACTACACCAGAAGAAAAGGTTGTAGAAGAAATAAGACCAGTGCCTCAGGCAACTCCCAGTTTTGTTTCTCCATCAGCACAAAAGGTTTCAATGGAAAGGAACAGAATGAAATATTCACCAGAGAAACTTAGAGATGAGATAAAAGCATTTATTACAATTTATCGTGATGATATTAAAACAGAACGATTTAAGAAATTAGCAAAAACAAAATTAGAAGGATTACCTTTAGAAAAACTAAGAGAGTTACACAGAAACATAGAGGAAGAAGTCATTGAATATTATGGTAAGCAAACAGGATTACGATTAGGTGTAATCATTGACCCTGCTGTTTTGGGATTATCAGTTCAGCGATTACAGGGAGCATTAGCACCACAAGTTGCTTTACCTTCTGGTCCTATCGTAAGAGATGTTGGTTCTACTGGAACTCAGCGTGATATTACTGGAGGAAGACAAATCACTAAGTCAGTTGATACTCATTACGCAGTCGGCGGATTACTACAGGCGACAGGTCAGGTTCTTCCAGAAGGTAAGAAGTTACAGGTTCAGCACGACCCTAATGCTGTTAGACGGGAGAAGAATATGAAATTTACTAAGACACGATTACAAATACCAATCAAACCACCTAAGAGACATCTCTTCCAACCTAAGAGAACCGCTAAAAAGCCCAGTAACATAATAATAAAATCTTAAGTATAATATATAATGAGTTATACCATTACAAATTATACAAGACGACAGGCAAAAAGATTGGGGGTCACTGTGAAACCCTCTACAAGAAAAGGTAAAAAAATTGATGTATTTAAAGATGGTAAAAAGGTGGCGAGTGTGGGAGCATTGGGAATGGGTGATTTCCCAACATTTACAAAACAAAAGGGAAAAGAATTTGCTGAAAAAAGAAGAAAGGCTTACAAGTCCCGTCATCAAAAAACCAGAACTAAAGTAGGCACACCATCATACTACGCAGACCAACTTCTATGGTAATTATTTTTGAGCCATCACTTTATTATGATATTTACTTTTCAAATGTTTTTTGTATGACCCTAATGCTATGTGCTTTCCACATTCGCAAACCATAGTTTTACCAACATATTTTTTTCTGTAATAATCTCTAAAGTATGTTTTTTTTGTTTCTTCCCACGATGCTTTTTGTTTTGTTTCTCCATCATTTGTGTTTTCCGTATTGACTATACTTTCGGCATTGTAAAGGTCCATTTATATAATATACTTAGATTATGTTTAAGTAAATTATACTCATTACATTTTTCTCTCCACAACATTTTTTTCTAAACATAAATTAAATGGCTGATAAAAAACCAGTAACTGTAAATCCTGCTGTAGCAACGACTATTACAATCGGCAGTTTAGGGGCAATAGGAATATCAAAACCTTTATTTGATAGAATACGGGGCATTATGGATGCCCGAGGTGTATTCTCTGGCTCAACAGATACAAATATTAATATACCATTATTAGAAGGTGATGACCCAAATCAAGCCTTTCGTGATTTTTTTGGAGAAGGAGACAGGGGAGACGAAGGCTCAGCGATTGAGATGAGTGACCTGAATGTAGCAGACCGTGAGGCATTATTAGGAGGACAAGAAGCACTCACATCAGTTTTGAACTTAGCAATTCAAGACAACAGTAATTTTTTGAATATGACCGAACAACAGCAAAGAATTATTTTAAATAAAATTTTTAGAAGACAATTAGAAAACAGAGTAACAAAATATACACAACAAACACCACAACAAATTATGAAAGCAAAAGAAATAGAACTTAGTAATTTGGGTATTGATAGAAGTTATTTGGGTGGTGACGATGATGTAGTCACAGACCCAGATGCCGAGGGTTTTAATTTACAGAG